>NZ_SMMH01000049.1 GCF_004634215.1 Deinococcus fonticola
GCCAGGACGATTTCTTCCTTGACCCCAGATGCCCAAGTTTTGCGCTGCTTTCCCATAGAGTTCCTCCAGTTTGCCTGACCCTCCTATCGGTCAGGCGATTTTTGGAAGGAATCCCTGGAGCATTACCAGGCCCGAAGTTATGGCCAACCGCGATGTGCGAGTGAACTCGACGAAGGTGGAAGAGTCACGCATCAGCAGCCCCATTCCGCCAGGTGGTTCACTGTGATTGTCAATTACCGCCTGTTCGTCATTCGCTGGATCCTGGCCCTGCTGGTGTTCTGGCTGGCGTTGTTCTTCATGATGCTGGGACAGGGCATCTTCGGTCTTGTTGCCCTGCTGTTCGGTGGATGGTGTGTCTATCAGTTCAAGGACAGTCGCGCCCAGGTTAGACATAGCGCCCACTTTGCGCGGAAAGACGAACTGGACAGCCTCACCAGGAACGTATTTGAGGGTGACGGCGTACTGGTCGGTTATGCCTATAAGAAGCCGCTCGTGGTGCGGCCCGGCACCGCAGGGAAGAAGGAACTGGGCCACTTTCTCTGGGTAGGCCCGAGCCGCAGCGGGAAGGGCCTGAGTATCGCCAGCAACCTCTATCACTGGCAGGGCTCAGCCATTGTCGTGGACATCAAGGGAGAAATTGCAGCGCAGACCGCCGGATACCGCCGGGATGTCCTGGGGCAGGACGTGTACATCATCAATCCGTCCAGCGGCGAACGGAGTCACCAGTTCGACCCTTTCAAGGAACTGGAAACCGACGAGCAGATCATCAGCGCCGCCCTCGCTTTCATGAATCCCGATAAAGACGGTGCGAACGCCATCTTTGCCCTGCGGGCCAGTTCCGCGCTGGCGGCCATCATCAAGGGAGCGAAGGTCTCTGCTACCCCAGTCGTTCCGTTCCTGGACGAGATGCTTTACCACCCTGACGGCCTGAAGGGTACGGCGCTGCGGTTGCAGAAACTGGGCGATGAACAGGTCACCAAATGGCTGAACTCCTTCCTCGGAAAAAACCCCGACAAAATGGACTGGGACGAGGCGGCAGGCGACCGCTTCCTGAACAACTCCTGGCAACGACTCAAGACGGAGGCCAGCTATCTCACCACCGCAGGCGTGAAGTACATGACCGGAGGGAGCGACTTCACGGCGGCGGACATCATGGAAAAACCGACGTCTGTTTATCTAGTTTTTCGCGAGTCCGAACTGACCCTCAACCTGGCGCTGTTCAATCTCGTTATCGACGCCATTTTTCGCTCGATCATGCGGCGCTACGACCTTGACCAGACGCTGAAAGGCCAGAAGATTCTCGCCATGTTCGACGAGGCGTTCAGGGCCGTGCCGAACATGCTGCCGGAGTACACCGCAACAGTGGCTGGTCGTGGGATTTATATGGCTATCTACGTGCAGTCCATCGCGCAGATCAGCAATATCTGGGGGAAAGACGGGCGCACCGCCATCATGGAGAACGTCCACACCAAGATATTCCTGCCCGCTGTGGACAGGTCAGACAGTGACAGTGAAGGCACCTCAGCGTTCGTATCGGCCTCGTGTGGGAAGTACATGATTGAGGACAGAGGGCTTGCCAAAGAGGAACACGGCAAGGAACTCAACAGCAACGTGCGACTGACCGAGAAGGATCTGATGACGGCCAGCGACTTTGCCATGCTGGGGGTCGGCAAGAGCATCATCCTGTGCAACGATCTCCCCCCGATCCTGGCCTACCGGTTGGAACCGTGGCGATTCAAGGCTGCTGCCGTCGCCAGTGAGTACCCGGTGCCCAGGCCCGTCGAGCGTCCCAGGAAGCAGCCCCTCGTGACTGTTGATCCTGCCACCGAGCATGCTTTATCCACCGTTCCAACCAGTCCCTCGGCCCCGCCGAGCCGCGTCCTTGATCCGAAAGCTGAATCGTCGGCCCTGCTTATCGCCCTCAGTCTGCACGGTGAAGAGGAGGAAGGGGCCGCTTCACCGTCGGCGTCAGCAGGTAAGCCTGCGACCGCTGTGGTCATGGCATCAACGCAACCGGTGGCCGCGCACCATCCATCGTCGAACGCAACCCAGCGAACCCCGCCAGTTCCGACGGTGGAAACAGTTGAGGTGCCGTCCTCCAGGCCTCTTGAGCTTGAACCTGAAACGGAGGAGGAGACCGATATCGACTCTGCGATTTTTTAGGTCATGGCTGAATAGTAGTATAGTCTAGCTTTAATAGTTATGTTAAAATATAAATATGCAGAGTGAAATCAAACTGATAGCCCTTATTCTAATGCTCTCATTGGGTTACTCTCAGGCGCAACTGGCCAGGCAAGCCCCACCAGCTCCAAAGAAGGTTTACATAGGGCAGACTGTGAAGCCAACGGGAGCCGCGCCCTCCGGCATCAGCGTCCCCAGGAAAACCGCCAGCACGGCGAATTCCTCTGCGGCACAGAACAAACCGATTATTAAAACGGGCGTCCAGACTGTTTACACGGTCGGTCAGTTGCTTGGTAACAGCGCCGTTAAGATGATTTCCAGCACGAACTATCAGGTGTCTATCGTGTTTCCTGCGAAGGTGCAGAGTATCGGCATCAATGCCAACAAGCAGAACGCGATCATGGCGACCATCGACGAGTACGACGGGCGCGTGGTTTACCTCGACGCCCTCAAGGTCGGCGGGACGGCCACCCTCAACTTCCGACTCTTGACTGAGGGTGACGAGTACGAGGAGAAAAATGGTAAAGCGCCTCCACCGTCAGCCCCTGGGGCGCGGAGCGTCAACCAAAACCGCGATCCCCTGATTCTGAAAGTGCTGGTAGACCTCACCGACAAGGATCACGGCGTCCTCTCCTACACCATCAGGAAAACCAGGACTGCCCCGGCACCCGTTGCCGCCGCGCGTCCCCCGGCACCAGTGCCAGCTTCGGCCCCGGTGGTCAAGCCCAGACCAATTCCGGCCCCGGTGGTCAGGCCCACCAGGTTCACCGGAACCACCAGCGGCGTGACCCTCACCGTCAACCTGACCGACGCGGCGAGGAAGCCGGAGAACCAGGGGTTCAATTACAAGATTGAGTTGACCAGGCCAGCCGAGGGCAAAACCTATTCGCTGGATACGGCCCGCACCACCTTACGGGTGCGGAACGTCCCTGTTGCTGACCTGGCGATCTCTCAAGGGGCGTTTCCCATCACACCCAGCGCCCCCGTGACCGGGACACTGGAAATCCCCAGACGCGTGCAGCAACAGACCGGGCCGAAAGTCCTCATGTTCACCATCATCGAAAAGGACAGCGCGACCCAGACCGAGAAGCGGAAATACGTCGGGGTGATCCTGAAATGAAGCGCTGGACAGTGCTCCTCGTTTCCCTCTTCCTGACCGGACAGGTCGCCGCCGCCCCCCCCAAAGAACAGGAAGCCCCGAAGTACGACCGTCTCAACATTTACAACACCACCAACCTGACTCCCCTTCCCCACGCCTCTTTCATCAATACCGCGAAGTTCAGGGAGTATCAGGAGTGTGTCGCCAGGGCGAAAAGCGACAAGAAAAACTGTGCCAAGTACCAGTTCAACGTCCCGTACAGCCTGACAGATGAAACGGTACGAGTGGGGAAAGACCTGCGCCAGGCATGGCAACGCCTGGAGGACAGGTACTACTGGCGGGCGATGGTCAACCTCAACAACCCGGCCATGTACCTGTCACACTGCCTGGTTGATTTCGGGCAGAACAAAGGGGCAGAGAAGCCTGAAGTTGTCGTCTACACCAATGACAGCATGTACCCTTCCCAACTGGCAGGGAAGATTCCATCGCAGGGCCTCAAAGACAAGCTGCGGATGGACAGCTACTCCATTCTGCCGAATGTTCCGAACGCCGATTACTGCGCTGGAGTGCAGATGGATTTTACGCTCATGTACCTCCCCGGCACCTGTTTTTACGCAGGTACTTCCAAGCTGTTCTGCATCGAGGGCGACCAGGACACCTTGAATCCGCTTGCGCCCAGGCCGATAGCCTTCCAGTACCAGGAGGCCGTCAACCGCGTGAAGCGAGCGACCACCCTTGCCGAGCGCGACTACCAGAAGGACTATCAGAAAGACGTGCTGGAGGCCGTGAAGCCCAATGCGAAGTTCTCCCCCTTGTTGTGGGACACCATGCTGTCCGGGGCGCTGATCGCCCCGGCCCAGACCATCCAGCCGGATTTGGCCACCCTCACCCGGAAGGGCCAGGACGCCGGGAACAGGCTGGGCGACATCTTCAAAGCGACGGCCTCCATGTACTACGCCCAGGGCTTGACCAGCAACGCACTTACTCTGCCGCTCAGGGTTCACGTTCTGCCGACCAGGAAGGACGTTCTCTTCAATCCCAACCCGCCCGCTGTGTGGAAGCTGGAGGAATTCAAGCGCACCTTCCCCGCCGAGCCGTCCCCGATCTACGAGCGTTACGGGTACACCAACCTGTTCTCCTCGTGGACGCGGCCCACGGTGAAACTGCTGCCCGAACCGCTGGAAGCCAAACCCCTGCGCCAGATGATCTACATGGCCGCAGGGAACAATGTCTACCTTCAGATGCCCCCGGTGGTCGTTCCGATCCCGGCCCCGGTGCTGATCAAGGAGTTTACTGCCGGACTCCCCTACGCCGGAGTGCAGACACACTTCACCTGGCAGAGCGTCCCTGAAGGCTACGAAGTCCCGCAGGTCAGCGGCATTCCCCCAGTCGATTACCCGTTTTGAGGAGTGAACCTGATGCAAAAGATGCTTTCTATCCTGTTTTTCGCCACCGCGACGGCCACCGCGCAGACTGCCGCGCCGATCACCACCACCGACACCAGGGCCGTTTTGGAACTGCTCCGGGGCAACGTCGATATGTACGGCGTGAATTTCGGGAGCCTGGACTTCCAGCGCGGTATTTTGCAACTGGCACAGCAAAGGGCCATCAAAATCAGGGTCATGACCGCGCCGAGCGTGGCTCAGAACTTCAAACCACTGAAATCCGTCGGAGCCGGGGTTTTCACTCTGCCAGCCAAATTTACCAACGCCATGATCGTCGTTCAGGGTGGGCCGGTTATCATTCCCACCAAGACCAACTACCAGATTGTGACCGACCCTAAAAATACCGCCGCCATGACCGGTCTGTTGACCCAGTACTGGCAAATTGCGAAAAGCTACTGAATGGCAAAACCGTTGGGTAACTGCTCAGCACGTAAACAGTGGAGTGCCCCCCGAAAATCGGACGAATCTGACTAGAGACGAAGGCTCGCCACCAGTTCTAAGCTGGAAAGCGAGGCCCACCCTATGAAAATCCGTCAGTTTACCGAAGACCAGATCATCAAGCTGCTCCAGGAAGGAAAAAAGGGTGAAAAGCCTGTCGAAGACCTCTGCCGCGACTTCGGGTGCAGCACCGCTTCCTACTACACCTGGAAGAAAAAGTACGGCGATACCAACCCTGACGAAGCCCGTAGGCTTCTTGGCCAGAACGGACTCGCTTGAGCAAGCCTGGCCGCTCCGTCAGCTCGAGAAGGAAAACGCCCGTCTACTACGCATCGTTGGCCAGCAGCGCCTGGAAATTGACGCCATGAGGGATGTCCTTGGAAAAAAGCGGTAACGCCCACCCAGAAACGCGCCGTCGTCAGGGAGCTGGTCGCGGCGCAGATCAAGCCCGAACGGGCTTGTGTTCTGGTGGGCCTGTCCAAATCCTCGTGGCACTATCAGCCGAAACCGCGCCAGGACAGCGAACTCCGGCAGCGCATCCATGACCTGGCCAGGCAGTATCCCCGCCGGGGATACCGTTTCATTCATGCCCTGCTCGTACGAGCAGGGGTCACCATCAACAAGAAGCGCGTTCGACGACTCTGGCGCGAAGAAGGTCTCGCCACCAAACCTAAAACCTCCCGAAAAGTCCGCACTGGGGCGTCGATTCCCATGCAGGCTGAGTATCCCAATCACGTCTGGACGTACGATTTCGTCTTTGATCAAACCCTGGAGGGTACAACCCTGAAGATCCTCACCCTGACCGACGAATTCACCCGGCAGTCCCTGGCACTTCGGGTGGCCGAATCCTTCACCTCCCTGGAGGTGAAGGCCGTCCTGCAGGGAGTTATTGCGCAGCGTGGTGCACCAGGATTTATCCGCAGCGACAACGGTTCTGAATTTATTGCCCGTGATCTGGGCATCTGGCTGGCTGTCCAGGACATCGGAACCAGGTTCATTGAACCGGGCAAACCGTGGCAGAACGGCTTTGCCGAGAGTTTCCACTCTCGTCTGCGCGAGGAATGCTTGAACCAGGAGGTGTTCTACTCGGCCCGGCACGCCCAAGTGCTGCTTGATGATTGGCGGGCGTTCTACAACGCCCGCAGACCCCACTCGTCACTTGGCTACCGAACCCCGGACGAGTTTGCTGAGCAGGCCAGGGGGCGGCCTGCCGACCCCCTTTGCGGTCACAGCGCCGCAAATGTGGCCGTCATCCCGTCCCCTGGATGAGCATTGATCCGCGTTGTTGTACCCTTGACCTGAGCCGAGTCTCTACTTGAAACCGTCCAACTTTTGGGGCCAGCCCAGCACCTGCACCGCACACCAACCATAGAAAACGCAGTCTCACACAGCCAATACCAGAAAAGCACCTTGGCAGTCGCGCTGAAAAGCGACGATTTCGCCAGTGATGCCGACCTCATCCGCAGGGCCAGAAATGCGCCTGTAGGCGCATTTCTGGCGCTTGACTTCGTGGTTATACCGCACACGGGAAGGGCGATGCAGGGGGTGGACTACCATGACAGCAGCACTCACAAGAAACCGTGTCTCTCACAGGTTTATTCAAGTTCAGCCCTGGTGAAATTCAAATGTGACCCTACCCCGCTCCACCTAGACTACAAGGTGTCCCAGGCGCTCCAGACGAGCGGCTACCCCTCCCGTACCGCCACTCAATCAATGATCACAACCGTCCTGCACTTCAAAAATCTCGGCATTAATTTCGAGGGTGCTTTACTGGACGGCGAATTTGGTGCGGATGATTCAATCGAATTCAGTCAATCTCACGGTGTTCCTGTCCTGGTCAGGGCCAAACGGACGCTCAGCGTGGCGTTCGAGGGTCAGACCCTGACCCTCGAAGAGCTTGCCGCCCTGTTCGATCACACCAAGTGCCACCCATACGCTGAATTCGGCTGGCGAGCCAAACGTCTGAGTGTTTCCCGTTCAGGCCGCGCCTTTGACGTCCTCATGATCTGGCGTAAAGTTCATGGCGTCTGGGAAGTGTTTTGCCTCATCAGCACCTTTCCTCGTTGCTCCGCTATGATCTCTCTTCTCCGTGCATGGAAGGCCCGCTGGGGCATTGAAGTCTGCCACCGGTACTTTAAACAGAGTCTAGGACTGGGGAAATACCAGTGCCTGGATATTCAGGCCCAGAAAAACTGGGCCTGGTGCGTATTGGAAGCCTTTCATGAAGTGCTCCAGATGAGACGGAGACATCCCGGCCTGCGGTGGAAGCACGCTCAGTCGCTCGCGGCTCAAACGGTCAAATGGTGCGTTGAGACCGCTAAAAACCGTTACTCACTACGACGCTATGCTGCCTGACACGACCTTCCTCGCATCCTTGGAAACTCTTGCTTGAAGCTGCTGAAGGTGCACTCAATCGACCAGCGCTGCTTGTAGAGCTTCCAGGTCTTCCGAGCGCTGAAATCCGTGGCGATGATGACGAGGTCACCCACAGGTGACCTCGTCGCGACCACCCGCATCAACTCCCCGAACACGAACACCTTTTCGCCGATCTCGTGAAAATGACCGTGCTGGACATGCTCAAACCACTTTTTCCCGCTCATGTCGTCCAGCATGTCGCTGTGCCGAATGCGGATGGCCCGCTTGATGCCCTGACGACGGAGAAACCGGAACCATTCCGCGCCGATGAACTCACGATCAGCCACCAGGCCCAGCCAGCGTTTCGCTGGCAGAACCTGGAGAAGCTTCAACACCAGCCACATCCGGGCGTACGTGTGACTGTTCCCGGACTCGTCGAGGGGTACCCAGATCAGGGGCAGGGTGAAGCCGTGAACCACGGCTCCAAGCACCAGAAAGTTGATGGGGGTCTCGCCATGTTCCCAATTGCGGGCAGGCGTCCTCATGGGCGTCCGTTCTGCCCAAGAAGGTGCGGTCCAGACTCAGCAAAACCTTCCCCGGTGGAAGATGGACGACGAGCAGAGCGATGAAAAAGCCCATGTCCAGCTGCTCATCCCGGAAGGTGCGGTCTGCTCGTCTCTTCTTGCCCTGTGGGGTACTCATCCCCGGCATGTGGGCGCTCAAGTCGTGATGATTGACGCTTCTTGCGGCAATCATCGCCAGGAGGACATCAATGAGCCGCTGGAGCGTGTCGATGCGGAGGTGACTGGCGTGCGTTTTGAAGTGCCGGGTGAGTGCGGTAGCCTGCTGGACAGTGGATTCTGTTGATTTCACACTCCCAGGAGACCGCGAACAGTCAGCCCCATCAAGCTTGATGGGGCTGACTGTTGCTTTTTCCCGGCCGGGACGACATTGAACTGAAGTTGTCACCTACTGAGATCGAGATCATTCGCCAAAATCAACCTTTTCCCGGAAGCCGGCAAGTTGCCTCTGGGCTGTCAGATTCATGCGAAGGGGCGTGATCGAAACGTAGCCGTGTTCCACCGCCCAGCGGTCGCTGCCTTCTTGGGGATCGACTTCCGGTGTGACGTCGAACCAGTAGGCCACCTTGCCATTCGGAGTGGTAAAGGCCTGACGCCTGGCGAAGTAGTGGCGGGTGCTTTGCTCTGCCCAGCGCAGTCCCTGCGGCTGAGGCGGTAGGTTGACGTTGAACAGCAGACGTTCCTGAGGCAAAAGGAGCAGCAGCACATCCAGGCAGCGGCTTAACCATGGCGCAAGAAGTTCGAAATCCGGATCGGCCGTCTCGCTGGCAATCGTACTGAAAGCAATGCCCGGTACGCCCTGCAAAAGGGCCTGTCTGGCTGCGCTGACTGTTCCCGAATGCCAGATCTCATGGCCGATGTTGCTCCCGAGGTTGACGCCCGAAAGGACGACATCTGCACCGAATTCGTACAGGCCCAGCGCGGAGCAGTCGGCGGGTGTTCCGGTCACGGTATAGGCTGGAATATCCGGCAGAGGTGAAAACCCAAAAGGTTTCAATCGCAGCGGATGGTAGACCGAGATGGCGTGTCCCATGGCCGACTGCTCCGCGCTGGGCGCGACGACGTTGACTTCCCCAAAAGCCGCCGCTGCCCGTGCCAGTGCCCACAGACCTGGGCTATGGATACCGTCGTCATTGGTAACGAGAATCTTCACCTGTCTTTTCCTCCTACGGTCAGCCAGTTGTGTTTCAGAGCCGTGGTGTGACGGTTTAGCGAACGGCCCGCCAGACTCAGGGCCTGGGCCAGCGCGAAGACAACGAGACCGGGTGCGACAGCCGCCCACATCTGCTGCATGAAATACAGCCGGGAATCCTGCAGGAGACTTCCCAGCGAGGGTGTTGGTGGTGGACGGCCTAAACCCAGATAGGACAGTGACGCCAGCAGCAGCAGGGTTTCGGCGGCATGAATGAGGGCCTGCCCCAGCAGCACAGGAGCAATGTTGGGAAGAACGTGTCTGGTCAGAATCCGGAATGGGGACGCGCCCAGAGCGGTGGCCGCCTCGACATACACTTCCGAAAACTGCTTGAAGGTGAGTGTTTTACTCAGTCGCACGAAGAGGGGAAGGCCGATGAGGGTGGCTGCCACGACCAGGGGAATCAGTCCGAGTCCCATGGCCGTCAGCACAATCAGCACCAGCAGGAGATGTGGGAATCCCAATACCGCATCGGTCAGGACATCGGTCAGGACTTCCAGCACAGGGTGAAGCCGGGAAAGCAGGCCGATCGCCGTACCGAGCACCAGCGTCAGCAGGGTAATGCCCGCGACCAGAGGAATATCTGCGGAGAGAGCTTGCAACACTCTGGCGGCAATGTCTCGACCAAGCTGATCGGTGCCAAATGGATGTTGTGAAGAGGGCCCCGCCAGTCTGACGGCGTAATCCTGTTCACCAGGATCGGGCAGCAGCGCCCTGAGCACCAGCAGGACTGCTACCAGAACCGTATAGGGAAGGAAGCGGCGACCCACGCTCCAGAACCTGTCTTGCCGGTTCGAGACACGTCTGCTGCGCAGAGGAAGCACCTGACTCACTGCCGTCCCCTCGGGTCGAGGTAGAGCGCCCCGAGGTCGGCAATCAGATTCAGCAGTCCGTAGATCACCAAACTCAACAGCGCGAAGGCTTCAACGACTGGATAATCGCGTGCGGCCACCGCCCCGACCAGCGCACTCCCCAGCCCCGGCAGAGTAAAGACCTGTTCAATCAGCACGGTTCCGGTCAGCAGGCCGCCGAGATGGAGAGCCAGCAGGCTGAGCAGGCCTGCCATCACCGGCTTTAAGGCGTGCCGCCGCAGCAATTGCTGCCGTGAAATCCCCTTTGAAAGCGCTGTGCGCAGGTAGTCCTGTCCGGCTTCCTGCCGCAGGAGATTACGGATAGACAGTGCCAGAAACGCTGTACCTGGCAGGGTCAGCGAGACAACCGGCAGAATCAGGTGTTTCAGCCAGTCCCCCAGATTCTCTTGTGGTGAGACGTAGCCCAACAGAGGCAACCATTTGAGTTCCACCGCTAAGGCCAGAGTCAGCAGCAAGGCCAGCCAGAACAGGGGGGCGGACAGCAAGGTCTGAAGCGTCCCGGTTAGCAGGTTGGCCCAACGCTTACCCTCGTGCTGCACCAGATTCATCGCCAGCACTCCCGCCAGGAACCAACTGAGGAGTACAGTTGGCAAGGCCAGCGAAAGGGTCACACCAACGCGCCCCCCCAGCACGTTCAGCACCGATTGGTCGTCCCGCAGCGAGCGACCCAGGTCACCTCGAGACAGCCGGGAAAGCCAGTCGAGATACTGGTGGCCAATGGAAGGAGTGGCGGTGCGGGGCGGCGGATTGCCGTCTAATCCGGCCCGCAGTGTTTCGGCGTCCCCTGGCAGGATTCGCAGGGCCAGAAAAACCAGGCTACCGGTCAGCAATAGGGTGACCAGCAGGTAGGCCAGCCGTTTCAGGATGTAAGCGGCCTGCATCGTCAGTTGACGGTGGTGGCGCGGAAATCAAAGGTATCCAGGTAGGGCGTAATTTGAAATCCGCTGACGCCTTTGCGAAAAGCGAAGTTCGTATTGGAGGCCCCGAGGTAAACGAATGGCATGTCCAGTGCCATCTGCCGGAACACGTTGGCATACAAAGCCTTGCGCTTGGTGGGGTTCGTCTCTGCGGCCGCTTGATTGATCCACTCCCCGACCGCCGCATTGTTGTAGCCCACGTAATTGGTTTCCGGTTTATCGAAGCCGCTGAGCCTGCCGTGCGGGTCGAGTTTGCCGGTATGTCCGATCACCGTCAGGTCGTAGTTGCGTTTGCCTCCGTAAACTTCAGACAGCCACACTCCCCATTCCACTGGTCGAAGCTTCACCTGTACCCCGACCTTAGCCAACATGGCCTGCATCATCTCGCCCGCTTGCACGTGAGCAGCGTAATTCTGCGGAAGCGCCATCTCCAGGGTCCAGTTGGCAGGCACACCGGCGCGCTTCAGGGCCGCTTTGGCCGCTGCCGGGTTAAAGGGGTACTGGTTGCTGTAATCACGGTAATAAGGACTCAGCGGATCCATAAAAGTCCCGACTATTTTTCCCCCGCCGTAAGCGACATCCAGAATCGCCCGCCGATCAATCGCCTGGGCGAGAGCGCGGCGGACTGCTGGATTTTGCAGGTAAGGCCGCCGGTTGTTCATAGCCATCACCAGCACGGTGGCCGATGGAAGCGACGTGACAGTAAAACCACGGTCGCGCAAGGTGCGGATGTCAGTCGTCGAAACACTGGCCAGTCCATCAAATGTCCCGCTGAGCAGGCCCTGCAACCGCACTGCCGGGTCAGTCACGAAATTGATCTTGACCCCACTCACTTTTGGAGCACCTTGATAGTAATTCGGATTGCGGGTCAGGGTGATGCTGTTGTCACGCTTCCAGTCCTGCAAAGCGAATGCCCCGGTACCGACCGGCTTGGTGGCGAAATCCCAGTTGCCAGCGATCTTCTCGGATGGCATGATCCCCGCCCAGCCAGAGGCAAGGCTCGCCAGAAGCGGTGCAAACGGCTTTTTAAGGTTGAAGCGGACAGTCAGGTCGTTCAGCGCTTCAATGGAAGCGACCTGCTCAAAGTCGCCCAGCTTGGGTGAAGCGAGCTTCGGGTTCATCAGGCGCTCGAAAGTCGCCTCGACATCTTTGGCGTCCAGCTTGCTGCCGTCCTGAAACTGCACACCCGGACGCAACTGAAAGGTAATTTGCTTCTGGTCTTTTGAAACCGTCCAGCTTTTCGCCAGCGCCGGAACCAGTTTCCCCTTGGCATCCGGCTCCAGCAGGGTGTCGTACAGTGACTTGGCAACCTGGAAGGTGGAGGTCGCTGAGGTTTTCTGTATGTCCAGTGTGTCCGGCTGGGCGTCTGTCACGAACTGAAGCGGTCCTTGGGCGTAAGCAGTGGTGAGCAGGGCCGACAGGATCAAAGTGGCGAGGCGTTTCATTTTTTCTCCTTGTCAACCGGTGAAGTGGCTGACGGATTGAATTTCTGGAGTTGTTCAGCCGACAGGGTAAACAGTTCTTCTTCCAGAGCCAGCAGCGGTACAGCCGCCACTCGGAGGTCACCGCCAGACACGGAACACAAGTTGAAGGACGCGGCCCTGACTCCCCGCAACCCAGCCTGATAGGTGACATCCGTGGTGTTGTTCAGTCCAGCCGTGCAGAAGCAGGGAATACCCCGCCACAACGTAAACTGATCGGTATGAATATGCCCGCTGAACACGCCGAGCACCCGGTAAAGTGACAGGATGCGGTGAAGAGCTTCAGATGATTCGGCCGACAGATGATGCCACTCATCTGGGAATCCGTCAGATTTCCCGAAGACAGGAGGATGATGAAGCTGAATGATCTTGGGCAATTCCGGATAGCGCGCCAATTCGGAGTGCAGCCAGTCCAGTTGTTCATGTTGCAAGTGTCCATAGACGCGCTGCGGGACATGACTGTCCAGTGTCACGATATGCAGACCGGCAACAATTGCTGCCTGTCCCGAAGCCGAAGCGTGGTCAGCAAATACCTCAGCGAAATGGCCTGAGTCATCGTGGTTGCCCAAGGCCAGAAATGTCGGAATGGTCAACCGTTCCAACTCCCGTTTCAGTTCGCGGTAATCCTCGAGCTTCCCGCCATCCACCAGATCACCGCTGATCAGGACAAAGGCCGGAGCCGGTTTCAGGCATCCGGCGACTTGTACGGCCAGATCCAGATGCCGACGGGTGTTGGTGTTAATCGTGGACTCACTGGTAGCACCCACGTAGTGCAGGTCGCTGAGATGGAGAAACTGAATGGCAGCGTGTTCACTTGGCATGGGCATAAGGCTTCCGGGCAGTCGCTGCCTCAAGTGAGACGCTAGGGCTTCAAAGTCAACATGCCGTCAGCCTGAAAAAAGACTCTGGAGACTGCCAAGATCGGATGTGAAGTCTGGGTACGCTGGAGGTACTGCGATTTTGCGCACACGAGTGACGGGTAGTGCTCCAGGAATCCCGTGGGGTTAACTCGGTTTTGCGTCGCTGAAGTTAACTGACATCTTGCAGTTTTTGGAATAGCGTGCCAGACGGCCAAAATTGTGAATAATCCCAGAAACAGCGATAGCAGCAGGCTTTTTCGAAACTATCTCATCAGGTTTTTTGATGACGCCCATTCTCCCCGCCCCAAAAAATGCGCCAAAACGGAAGGCAGTGTAGCTAGAAATGGTAGGGGTGAATAAAAATGTGTCGTGGGGAACGGCTAAATTTCTAATTTAACTGAAAAAATACGTTAGGGACGAGATTATTCATCCTTCCGGAAAACTGTAAGATGTCAGAGTAGCAACTTGAATCCACCATATGGTTATTATTCTCTGAGTTGGAACCGAATCGCGAGAGATATCAACAACATATCTACCAGTACGAAGATCAGAAACCACTTCAAAAGCATGACACTGGAGAGATTCATCAGGGGGGCCGGGAACAGCATCAGCGCCCCTAATCCCATGCTGAATGCGACGACCATCGGCGTGACCGGAATGACGCGGCGGCGCATCATCTGAAGAATAGTAAAAGCACCCAGCAGCGCGGCCACCAGGAGCCAGCCAGTCACCACCAGAGGCGCAGACTCAGCGGAAATGACCAGCACTACGCCCCGATCCCCAGAATCAAGACCATCGGCGTATTGCTGTCCACTCTGGCGGCGCGCGTGATGGACTGCGCAGCCTTGGGCAGTGTGAACGTCTGACTGACGCCTCCCGCCAGGATTTGCCACAGCGGAGGCAGCGCATGACTGGCAATCGTGGCATTGTCGCCAATAGCGATCTTGGGGGCATTGCTGGTCATAGCGTTGAGCGAGGACTGAACAGCCCCTTGCAGGGCGCTGACCCCGTTCTGCGCCGCGTCGAGGGCCAGCGTGGGCGCAATCGGCTCGATGCGGGCCGGAACACCTTGATTCAGGTTCTTTCCTTCGACGGAGTACGCCAGGGCGTCGATCTCGAACACCTGACCCTGTGCGTCGATGTAACGGCGGAACTGCATATCCACCCGGCCCAGTTGACCGTTGATCGTGCCGACACCGACGAAGGAACCGCCGTCGGACGTGACCACCACGACAGGCACCGAGCCACCCGTCAGCGCAAACACCGCCGTCACCAGCCGGGCGGGAACTTGTTGAAGGTTCTTGAACGGCCCCAGCGCCCCAAGCCTGGAGGCCTGATTGGTCGCACTACTTCCAAAGGGCGTTTCAGCCGGAGCAGTCTGAGTGGACGACTCAACCCCCTTCTCTGCTGAACCCAGAGCGCCGAAGGACAACCCTTCACCGGGGGCCGGGGTGGTGTTGGCCGGGGCCGCCGCCACAGGAGCCGCAGCAGTCGGAGCCTGTTGGGGCGTTTCCGGGCGGCGACGCTGATATTGATAACGCGGTAAGTTCATGGCGAGATATAGACTCTGGCTATGGTTGAAGTTTGGCGACCCAAGCTCCTGACTCGACAGCAGATGGAGGAGCGCCGTCTGGCGGCATTGCCCTTCCTGAGCGA
>NZ_SMMH01000050.1 GCF_004634215.1 Deinococcus fonticola
CAGTTCCGCACCTGGTACAACACCGTCCGCCCGCATTCGGTCTTGGGGTACAGCTACCCCTGGGTTAAGCTTCTGGAAGTGGCTGAGTCTCTCAAAGCCGCTTGAAGGATTTTCTGGAGCACTACCCCTCCACCACATGCCGTAAGCCGCGCTGAAGATCCCGAAGATCGCGCCGGACAGCAGGAAGCTTTTCAGGAGGAGTGGCGCTCTCCACGAAAAGATGAATCCCTTCCAGCAGGAAGCAGAACCGAGACAGGCGTTCCAGAACTCAAGGGCGCTGCTGTTCCCTGCGGCGTGGTGTTGCCTCTCGTACACAGCGATGAACTGATTCATTGCGTCCTCGAAATCCGGCCTGATACTCGTCAGGATCAGAAACAGAAAAAGAATCGCTGCTGCGAATCCCAACCACTTGGTCAGAACGGGCCGCATATCCACGTAGATGGTCTGAAATCTCACGGCAATGTCCTCCTGTCAACGCTCGAACTGAACGTCCAGCGACTTCCTTCTGGAAGGGGTTTGTGTGTCCTCTTCCCGCTCCGCCTGTCTACCACTCGCTTTCCCTGCGGCTTTCTCCTCGATTTCGGCAGTGCGGAGCGGCGGAACGACATGAATGACCTGGTGCATCTCCGCCAGCTCCTCGTCCCCGCTGCGCCTCCATTCCCTGATCTCCTCGACTCCGAATTTTTCCCTGGCTGGTAGCAGGACATGCACGTGGGGGTGTTCCGAGTGGCCCTGGTCTCCGGCGTGAACCACCAGCAGGTATTCGTGCTGCCCGTTCTTCTCCAGCACATTTCTGGCCCACTGCTCGGTTTCATATGCGGTCATGTTCTGATCGCCGCTGCTCATGACCACGCGGTAGAGGTGTTCTCCCCGGCTTTCCGCAAGGATGCGTGAGAGTTCCCTGTGTGCCGTTTCGCCGTCCTGCTCCAGCTTGAATCTTCCTTCCCGCGTAATCACTTCCCGGTCGGGATTCCTTCCTTCCCAGTCGGGGCGCTGAGTGAAGTATTTGAGACTGGCGCTCCCGGCTCGGGCTTTCGCATCGCCTCTGCCGGGTGACGTGTAGTTCATCTTCACGACGGTGGTCATGAATTCTCAGCCACTTCTTCGGCATGAGACGGTGATTCAGCGGGCTTCAAACCCTGCCCACTCATCAGCAACTTTCGCCAGTCACTGATGCCTTTGACATCGTCACGGAGTTCCCGGTAGGTGTTGTCCCAGTTCTTCTCTGTCAAGTCCAGCACCTTCTCCCTGGGCATTTGCGTGGGCAGCATCAATCCCGCCTGAGTGAGCCGCCGCCCTGTGCCGGCCTCCATGTAGACGCGCAGCAGCAGCTCAGTCAGCGTTTCGAGCATCCGGTCGACTTCCTGCCGCACCGCCCGGCGAATATGTGGGGCCAGCAGTTCATCCGACGCCTCTTTACTGGCGTAATTCAGGGCGCGTTCCAGCAGATCACCGCCGTAGTTGTAGACCGACAGATTCTCCGCTTCGGCCTGCTGCTTCAGCACCCTCAGATTGCTGCCTGTGATGCGGAGTTGAACTTTTGTCACTGCGTTTGATTTCGACATTTACCTCTCCAAAAAACACGTTTCAAAACTGGCAAAAATCGAGCATATCCACTGGGTACGATCAGACACCGCGAAAGAACTGTTCTGGACGTGATTTCCAAAAAGCGATAACCATACCCTTATCCTGCCGATGGTCAGGGGAAGCGCCCAGTTGCACCGTTGCCGTTTGTGCCCGCCCTCCGCCCACCTCACCTGGGTAGCCCCGGCCTGTGCGTGGTGTGCTGTTCGCCGGACGGTTCATGGCCCCACCGCCGCTGTGATTTCTGACCTGCCCGGCTTGGCGTCTTCGGCAGTTTGCGTGGTGTCGGTGACCGCTTCGCCCAATCTGGGTTTCCTGGGTTTGCCTCGGGTTTTGGTGCGTTTGACATTCTTGCGGTACTGCTCGACCAACGACAGGAAATCCACTTCCCCTGATTTCAGGTCATCCTCGTAGGCCACCGCCCCACGTACCGCCCGTAATTCAATGTCTTTGAGCGCCTTGAGGTGCCAGCTTTGAAAGCGTGCGTCGTTCAGCACGACATGCTCACGGAAGCTGCTGCCGCGCACGGCAAAAGTTTTCTCGACGGGAACCGAATCCACCTGGCCGTTTTTCGATGCTCGCTGGAAGGCGGGGACGTATTTAAGCTGGAGTCTCGGTTCGATTCCCGCGACCACGCTCGACAGATTGACGAATTCCTTTTTACTCATATTAAAGTTTTATCACACTTATACTATTATTTAACCCTAGAGACTCCGTCGATTGTCTTTCAGACTGCACAAGTCGTACTCCGGCACCTCACCCCTGGCGCCCAGCCATGAAGAGTGCCAGTGAATCAGGCAGGATGACGCTCCCGGCCCCCGCCTCTTCCCTTTTTCGACGCCACAGGGTGACCTGGTGACGGAAGTTCCGGCCATCACCTGGCGCAGCTATGCTTTGAGAGGGGTGACCATGAGTTACAAGCGCAAGTGGGACAAAAAGTTGCGGAGGCAGATCTATGTTCACCGCCTGGTTGCCGCGCAACATATGGGGCGTGAACTGATGCCAGGTGAAGTCGTCCACCACCGCAACGGCGACAAGCAGGACTTCAGCCCGGAGAACCTGCTGGTGCTTCCGAGCCAGGCGGCACACATGGCCGTGGAGCACGTCCAGCGAAAAAAAGCGCAGGGACTCGAACCTCTGTTCGACCTGGAGGATATGGCCGTGAAGTCAGGCAAAAGGTCTATTTAGCTAAAGTGCGTTTGCTAACCCTTCCAATGCCATGATGGAGGCCCAAATGGCCTCTATCCATATCCGTGAAATCTTCCAGGAGCTTGCTCGACGTGGGGCGAAGGACGCCTCTCCGTTTGATTCAAAGGGAGAAGGCTTCTTCGTGGAAATTGATTTCCAGGACGAGCAGCACACACGTATAGCAATGGCAGCTCACGCCATCGACTCTGAATATGCGAATAAAGTGCTTTCGGTTGAAACGGGTTTTGGAACAGCGCTCATTCTCTTCGACGAGGCAGGGTTACTGAAGAGTATTGAACTCTGCTAACGGTTTGGTGGAGCGCGGCCCAACCTGCGTAGCATGAGCCGAATCATCGCCAGATACACCAGGGTTTCTGTCGTTTCTGGTAAAGCCTCGTAATCCTTAGACAACCGGCGACATTTGCCGAGCCACGCGAAAGTGCGTTCAACGACCCAACGGCGTGGCAAGACGTGAAACGTCTTGCGGGGATCTATGCTCTCCACCAGGTCTGGCGTGTACCGCTTGGCCTGTCGCCACCACGGATAGACCACCTCGACGAGTAGATCCGAGCTGTCTTTTGCCCAGCGGAGAAAGCCACCCGTGTAACCCTGGTCTGCCCAGACCCTGTCCAGCTTTGGGTATTGCTTTTTTACTCCGTCCAGAACAAGTTTTCCACCTTCGCGGTCCTGCAGATCGGCCGGATGCACGACAACTTTGAGAATCAAGCCGAGTGTGTCCACCAAGATGTGCCGCTTACGTCCATTGACCTTCTTCGCACCGTCAAATCCTCGGATGCCGCCAGCTTCGGTTGTCTTTGCACTTTGACTATCGATAATGCCGGCGGTGGGTTGGGCGTCCCGACCTGCAGCCTGGCGAACCCTTGCTCGGAGGACGTCGTGGACGTCTTTCAGCACTCCGCGGATACGCCACTTGCGGTATTGGGCATACACCGTGCCCCAGGTGGGGAAGTTCACAGGGAGGAGGCGCCACGCACAGCCGGTTTGCAGGACGTAGAGCATGGCGTTCACGAGCACCCGTTGAGAATGAATGCGTTTGCGTCCTGTAGGACGTGGACCGGGAAGGAGCGGTTCAAGCAGAGCCCACTCCCGGTCCGTCAAATCAGAGCTATACCCAGTCCCTGGCATGCTCCACAGTAAGATGAAAAACGCGTCCAGCAGAGCTTTAAGACGTTAATACACGCACTTCAGTCAGTGTTGTGCAGGTTGCGTGTTCCTAGGGTCGTGAATTCCATACACGACCCTCACGCTCAGCGATAGGCCTTGTTGAATTGAGTCGGCAACTTATGGAACCGGTGAGTTTTCTGGAGTGGGTTCTTGAACTTGCCCATCTGTTGACGACTGGTGAGCGGCGGCCGAATGTTCTGGTGCCTTTCGCCAAGGTCGCTGCTGTTCAGGCGCAGGCCACAATGCAGTTGGGACATCATGCCAGTGTGATTCACCAGGGCGGGGAATTTCCCTGGATCACGGACGACGCTGCGACACAGCTTATGGCGTTGGCAAAAGCGGAGAAAGCGCACCGCAAACATCTGGGGGTGGACTTCTAAGCAGCCTGCATCCGTGCCATGAGTAGTGCTCCCGGTTTCCTGAGTCCAGCCCATTCCTGGCGGTCGGCGTGGATGCGGGAAAGCTGGGCCATGAGAACCTGCAACCCGGCGCGGCCCTCGGTTTCATCACGCCATGCCTGCCAGAGCAGTTTGCAGTAGGCGCGGTGGTACGTGGGATCGTGAAACACGCGGGTCATGGCGTCGGCCAGAAAGCCGATCAGAGGGTTGCGTTTGGTGACGTGAACCTCGCGGATGAGGGTCACGGCTTCGATTACGTCCTCAACAGAGCGCAATTCGATGTCAGCTAAAATGCACGGGTCATTTTCTAACGAGTCTTCTAAGAAGAAATCTCTTACGGCCCATGTTCTTAGGATTGAAAACCATTCCGTTTCTCTTGGGTTTATTGACCCGTGCATTTTCAGGTTGGCCGGGGTTCCGGCTTCAGCTTCCCCGGCCTCCATCTGTTTGATGATGGCGTGCGCGGTACGGCCTGCGGCTCGGTCGCCGTCAAGGTCGCGGTACTGGTGCTGCAAGTCCTCGATGTGCAGGCGTGCGCGGTGGCCGGGGCGTAAGCGCACCGCGTACACCATGCCGTCTACTACCGTGTCCTTGCCCTTACGTTTAACGGTGTCTCTGTCCTGATCAGTGCCCTGGTCGTCCTGGGGTGGGGTGGCCGCGCCCAGTTCTCCGGCCTCCACCTGTTCGGCTTGGCGGGCGGCCTTTGCCCTGGATTTGCGCTCGTCAGCGGCGGCGCGGACTTCGGCTGAGCTTCCGAAATGGGCGCGGGCCTGCATGTAACCCAGTTTCTCCAGCAGCTTGTTCCAGCGGTAGATCGTGCTGAGGTTGACTCTAAACATCTTCGCCAGGAGTTCGGCGCTGGTGAAAATGGTGATCTGGTGCGGAAGTACACGGCAACACAGGGCGCGGTACTGCTCGACGGCCAGCCGGTATACCGTTACGGCGTATCTCCAGAACGTGTCCTTACCTGCCCCC
The DNA here is from genome assembly GCF_004634215.1 of Deinococcus fonticola. NCBI lineage: Bacteria > Thermotogati > Deinococcota > Deinococci > Deinococcales > Deinococcaceae > Deinococcus > Deinococcus fonticola. Next base: position 5,331 of record NZ_SMMH01000050.1, read on the forward strand.
TTGCCTCGGCGGGGAGTGACGGCCTCGCGGTCTAGCAGGTCAGTGAGGGGCAGGGGGTCGGGCTGCGCCTCCCCTTTTTTCTGAGCTTTGGCCTCGGACTTCTGCGCCCGGTGCTGGGCCGCTTTACTCACGCGCTCCCTGACTTTGCTCCATGCCTTGACCTGACGTGCCGCGTTTTGAGCAAAAAGACCTATTGGCGGGTCAGCAGCCACGTCAGGGGTATTGGATGTCCTGAAAATCTCTGGAGAGGGCTTCACGGCCCTCTGGTGAGCTTGTGATCTGGTGCCGGGGGCTGAGTGGAGGGTGTCAGGGTGTGGCGTGAAGGCGCTCTCTGGAAAGAGGGGCGCAACGAACCGGGCCAGCAGGCCCTGCGAGATCGCGGCGGCGCGACCAGTGGCATCGGAATGAATCATGAAAAGACTCCCGGTTGCAAGAACGGGGGACATTCCGGTAAGTTGTGGGTGTTGTTGCCCCTTTCTTTACCGAATCTTCTGAAGAACTCCGTGTTGGCGCATGGGGTTCTTCCCTTTGTGCTTAGCTGCGATTCTGGTTTGTCATGACCTCCGTGCAGATCACATCTTCTAAGTTGATCTGTAATACACAGTCTAAAACACCAAAAAATGCGTCCGAGCGGAAAACCCAAGTTTTCACTACCGGAACCGGATTTCACCGTTTGCGCTCCCAGACGCCTTTTCTGCCATTGCCTTCGGCAGTCAGGTGTCGGTTTTTGGGGGGTCGCTCGGCAGTCAGGTGTCGAAAAAACTCGAAAAAGTACGGCAGTCAGGTGTCGGTTTTTGGGGGGTCGCTCGGCAGTCGGGTGTCGGAATAAGGCATTTCGTCGGCAGTCAGGTGTCGGAAAAACCCCTGGGTCAACCTGGGGCAGCTTCGGCAGTCAGGTGTCGGAAAAATGGAACACGTCAGCAAACCCCTGAAAAGAGGCGTGTTTCAGGTGATGAAAAATGGTCAACGTTCGGCAGTCAGGTGTCGGCCCTCCACCTGACCCGATCTGGACGTACCTTTACCGGTTGGTTTCCACCAGTTCAGCAATGGAACGCAGGAAGGTCTCTGGCACCTGGAGTTCCACTAGGCTTGAAAGCCACACGTCGAAAAATTCCGGCTTCCCCTGCGTCAAATCCAGTTTCGCGGCACTTTTACTCTCGTAGCCCCAGCGTTCGTGCAGGCCGAGATTCCCCAGCAGTTCCAGTGTGGATTCGAAGCGTTCGATGGCCCGGTTGAGATTGCGCTGTTCACGGAGGTCAAGCACGTCCTGCATGATCGACGCCCGGCTGAGCAAGGTTCTGACCTCGATATAGCGAACGGGGTTGAGGTCGCTGCCGCTTTCCCTGAGCCAGTACGTGAGTTCCGTGCCGATCTGCTTGGCCCAGACATTGGTCGCGCTGTTGGCGGGTAATTCCACCAGGCTCCGAAAAATCGGTGCGTAGGAGCGGGGAAAGTATTTGGCCCAATCCCCCAGCACCAGTGTCCAGCTGCTGGGAATGGACACGCCGTCGATCTTGCGGGCGCGGCCAATCTCCATGACCGACAGCACTCTCTTCTGTGGCCCGTCGGGGTCGTTCGGCAGGGTGAGCCACAGGCGGGCCAGGTGTGAAAGGCTCTGCGTGCAGCGAACAGAATCTTTTGGTCGGACACTGCCGTTCGGATGCAATTTGAGACCGAGCGCCTGTGCCAGTTCACTCGGTTTGATGGTGATGGGCGTGAAGAGGTCGTCGCGCTCGTTCTCCAGCGCCTTGGCTGTGAGCAGACGCCAGACATCTGAGGTGCGCGGATCCAGGCTCAGCAGTTGAGTCCGCAGGGTGTCTGGTGCGGCGTTCTCCTCAAAGTAGTTGAGGCTCAGGCCATCTTCGAAGCTTTCCCGGTACTGCAAGGTGACGTTGTTCCAGCCGCTCGGGCCACGGGTGGCCCGGTCGATCAGCACACTGGGTTTGTTGGCGAGTGTCAGGACGTACTCGATGGGACTGGCCTGGATTTCTGGCGCGTCTTCCGGTGAGACCACCGCTGGCAGCAGGCCCGTCCGTACCCCGGCCCGCAGGAGGGTCTTGGGCATGTCCCTGGGAATGCGGTAGTGGCGCTGAAGGGCGGGGACGAAGACGACACGCTCCCGCCAGAGACGTTTGGCCGTGCTGTTCCCCGCTTTGACCTTACCCTTTGCTTCTTGCTGGATCTCCGTCTCGACCAAACATGGAGAATTTTCTTCAATCCATACGACGGCGGCCCATCCCTGGTAGGCGTGTTTGAGCGTCTGGGCGTCCAGTTCATTGGAGAGCGGCACACCGAAACGCTGGTGGCAATCCGCCACGAATTGACGCATTTCTGCGGATTCGGGCAGCTTGGGGCGGGCCATGCCCTGCATTGTAGCGATCACGTATCCGAGGGCCCTCGCACATGAGGCGGGGAAGACACCGCTGATATCGTGGAAGAGGGAAAGTGAAGTGACACCGCTTCCTTTGAGCGCAGGGGCTGGAGCTAGCCTACCTTGCTGAGCAATCACTGTTCGCTTACCCCGTGGCCTCAAGCGAATCACTTATCGCCGCCTGCGCCTGAAAAGTCACACCGTCAGCATTGATCCGGACGGAATACACCTCGCCTTCGCAGAAGACGGCGTACGGTAAATCGGGCCGGATCATCGGGACGACTTGCTTGTAGACGGACTCCAGTTGCCATTCGATTTCATCTGACGGCTGATCCCCTTGATCAAGGGCGTGGAGTTGCATCGTCAGGCAAAGCAGACGGGTTAGCAGGAGATCGATTTCCGGTTCGGTCAACGCGTTGAATTCGAGATTACCTGGACTTGCGATTTTGTTGTGAGGGTTTTGCAAGAGTTGCCTCCTATCCTTGACATTAATGGAATATGGAGGTTATCAGTTCACCTGTACCCGTTAAATCAGTGCGCTCAATAAATGTGATACACAGGCACTCAAGGTGCTAGGACTGCCGCAGCAGCGCGACGACTTCTTCCACAGCAACTTCCGGCTTCTGGAACGTCTGACGCAATTCGAGCAGTTGTGCATCCTGCTCCAGTCCGCCCGATCCGAACGTGTTCAGAATCTCAGCTACTTTGTGGGTTCGCCCTGGCTCGTGGCGAAGGGCGCACAAAGCAAGTGGTAAAGCTGTCAGGAGCGGCCCCCATAACGGCAAATCGAAGCGCTCATCCTGCCCGATCCGGCGCAACTGCGCCAGGGCATTGCCCGTCAAATGAAGTGGCATGGTGGGCAGGCGCAGTGCCAGGCGCGTCAGGTAAGGGTAAACGGTGGGTGGAACGCGCTTTCCCCGCCAGGTCGTGCGCTCCATAGCGACGATGATGTTCTCAACGACGGGGCTGAATTCCACGATGGGGTCATCCATCAGGGCCGCGTAGGCAGCCACCTGCGGATGCCAGCGCAGTACCAGTTTTCGCAGGGTATCGGTATCTGCGAATGGAATGGCTCTGGCGTCTCGGAACACCGCCCTGAGTTCCTGACTCGCCTCCTGCACCCATGTTTCCTCAAGTAGGGCCGGGGACATGGCGATGTCGAGTTTCAATGCCGCTATCAAGGCCCGGTCAGCCAGCATTTCACGGCTGGCGACGGGAAGATGCCTCTGTTCGTGGGACGCCAGATCGTAACGCCCCAGGGCCAGGTGCATGCGTCCACGCAACCAGCTGTTGAACAGGACATCCACGGTGAGGGTATTTTCCACCCGCTGTTCACTGGAGAGGTCGAGAACCCGCTGCCACGCTTCACGACGGCGCTGCTGCGCGGTCGGTGACGGAAATTCCGTATCCTGATTTCCTGCGAGGTGCAGCGCCTCGATCTGCCACTGGTACTTATCGAGGAACTGAACGTCCGGCACGTCCGGAAAGGTGAGATCCCCAGCGTACAGGTGAGTCCAGGTCTGGTAAGCGTGAATGGCGTCATGCGTTTGCAGGTGCTCTGGGGCGTTTGCGATCAGTTGATCTATTTTGGGGAAGGCGGCCAGGTTCGTCAGTCCGATGATGAGCGGCCTGAACGTCTCCAGGGTGTAACTGGGCAGGACGCTCAGGTCGTCTCCGGGCAGTTGCATGGCAGCCATGCGAGAGAATTCATTCGAGCGGTTCAGGTCAGCCATGCGAACACGCTGGGCTTCGCGCAACATGGCCGGATTTCGACTGACTTCGGCGAGCATCAGCAGGCGCGCACTCCAGCGGTGCATCTGATCCGAGTCTTCGAGGGCGAAGTACGTGCTGCGGAGTGCCCGCATGTACCGCCACTCGGTCTCCAGTCGGAGAGGGTGGGGTGATAAGTTCTGGATTTCGTCCGCCAGGGAAAGCAGAGCAGCCTCGACTTCACGCGCAATAATTCGCGGTGTAGGCAGGACGCGCAGTAGTTTTCCATGCTGCTCGGCAATGAGCGCCAGCATCTTCTCGTAATGGTTCCCCTGGTCGTAGACGCTGGAAATCAACTCGTCGCCACGGGGGTCTGATCTGTTCTGTTCTCGCAGCAGGTCAGCAGCACGCAGCCAGGCCAAGGGCTGCTCAACGTTGGCCAGGCTGGTGATGAGCACATCCGGCTCGACGCCCTGGCGTGTATGCTCTTGCACCCACTCTTGAACGGCAAACAATTGGCGGAGGTCAGGTAGCGTCAGCATTCACGGCTCCTCATTTGAGAAAAGCCCACAGGCGTGGACTTTTGTTGACTGGTTTTTCAGGCGATTATTAGCCGCGGCCGCGAGTGGGTTTGTCCGGTGCATCGCCGTCACCAATCGGCTGTTGAGCCATCAGCGCCGGGGATTGCATGGAAACGCGCTCGAACACAGTGACACCGGTAGCCAGGGCGAAAGCGGAGACCAGCAGCAGTTTTTTCATGAGGGGCATGTCTGGGACTGTATCAAGTGATCATGAGTTGTCCTGAAAGTTGCCTGGCGGCTGATTCGAGGCGTTCAGTGGATGGCAGAAGGAGGCTCCCGGCGGCAGTGAACATCTGGTGGAGCGGTCGGTCGAACCGCTGTACATAGATGCGAAGTGGGTCAGCCGCTGCATTGCCGGTTTCCCGCGTCAGGGCCGCGATCCAGGCCAGGGCGTACTCCAGCCCGTAGAAGGGGGCTGAGAACATCTGCCAACTGGCCCAGCCGGTGCCTTGCTGTTCAAGCAGCCCCTCCAGGCAGATGCCGGTCGGGTATTTGAGTAAAAGCTCCTGATAAAGCGAATTGATCTCGTCGGGCTGGATGAATCTCCGACTGTAAATCTTCTCCTGGAACTCGTCCAGAATGCACGCGCTCACGATGGATTGCAGGGCTTTTTCCAGGAGGGTGTCCGCCGCTGCGGGGATGTCCTCCCGCTGGAAGAACAGGTCAAGGTGCTTGAGGCTCAGGAGTTCCATGGAGTGGGCGGCGAACTCGCGGTATTCGCGGGGTGGTTGACGCTGGGCCAGCAAGGAATCTGCGGGCATCAACGTGTAGTGCAGGCAATGTCCGGTCTCGTGCAGCACCTGGAAGACGCTGTTGGCAGTGGCGTCATAACTGACGGTCATCCACGCCAGCCGTTCTTCCGGGAGCAGGAAAGTGTACGGGGCGCGGGGTGCTTCGCTGGCTGACGCGACATGAAATTTGCCGTTTTTCCTCAATTGGTCGAAGGCATCGACCATTGGCGGGGAAATGCCCTGCAACATGAGTGTTACCGCGTCGAGCAGGGCCTCCGGGTTGTGGGGCAAAGCGTTGATGACCGTGCCGCTGGGCGTAAATGACTGATCCCAGGGCCGCAGTTCAGTGACACCCAGCCACTGGGCTTTGCGCTGCCGAATTTGAGTGAGGAGCGGCCGGATGATTTGCAGAACATCCAAGCGCAACCGGCGTAGTTCCGCCGGATCAAGCTGCCGCGCCCGGAAACTGGAGGTCGCGTGGTGGTAATCGAGGTAGTGAGTGAATCCGGCCTGCTCCGCCAGGCGCTGCCTATCGCGGTGAAGGCGTGAGAAAAGCTCTTGCCAGGGCCGCCGCGCCCCATCTTCCGCTGCCTGCAACTGGAGGTAAGCGTGCTGGCGCACGGCGCGGTCAGGGTCACGCAGTTGCTGCGCGAGTCCAGCGCTGCCCTCCGGCTGCGGGTAAGCAATACCAGCCGCAATGCTGTGGTAGTGGCTGGCCTGCTCCAGAATGTCACCTTTCAGTTGCGTTGTGCCGGGACTTTCGGGTTCACGGTCGAGTTCACCGGCGAAAGCTGGTTTCCAGTCGTCAGGAAAGGCTTGAAAGTGAGGCAGCGCGAGGTGAAGGCACTGCTGGTAGGCAGCGTCAATAGGTGGATAGGACTCGGCCAGGAACGTCCGGTAGGCATTCCTGGCCTCGGCGTTCTGGGGTTGCGTTCTGGACTGGCAATCCAACTCGGAAACGAGTTGGTAAGTCCGGCTGAGCAGGTGATCGATTTCTTCAACGAAAGGGATCAGTCTACGGGGAAGATCCGACTTTCGTTCCAGTTCGTGTAGGCGTTCCAGGATGGATTGCGCCTGCTCTGAGGGCAGCATGACAGCGATGGTAACACTGAGGTGTCAGAGGCGGGGATGCGGCGGCATTCCAGTGTATATATTGACTTTCTGCTGTTGCGCCGGGCTGGAAGTGAACCGCCCACGGATTATTCCGGCGCTCGCTGGCCTCAGAGAAACGCTGAGTTTCAGATATGCTGTGGGGGCTGTGACACATTCAGGGCTAAGGAAGAGAGACGGATGACCGGGCCAATTAAAGTCTTTCTGACTGAGGCGTTTATGCCTCTGTTGAAAGAGCTTGACATTTTTGGGGCGATGTTTCGTGCAGAAGCGGATCAGCAGTTCGGTGCCGATTTCGTCGCGGCAGCCCTCGCCCGCAAGGTGTGCGGTGAGTTAGAAACGAGTTACGGGCAAGTGGTGGTGCTTTCCGCACGAGGCCGAATACTGCTGGGCTACACGGGTTACTACGCGGCAACACGCCAGAGCGCCGAAGCGAACGTCTGTCTACGTGACGCCTATCTGAATATTCGCCAGGCCGGTTACGAAGTGATTGAGGTGCAACGCAAAAGGCGCAATGCGGTCATCTTCATGAAAGACGGGAAAAAAGTCATTGCCCTGGTCAATCCTGGCGGATATCACAGGTCGGTCGCCAGAAACGTCTACAGATCGGAAATTCTTTCAGGAAAATTTGATGAGCTACATCTATATTCGTATCAATCTGCTAATGAAATACGGAATTCCAGCGAATTATTATTTAACCCGATTGATCCTTCGGCACAAACCATAGATGCAACACGTCTCTTCCTCTATTCGATTGTCCCGTGGCCTGAAACGCATTCGGGCTGACGGAGTGACAGCGCGACCCGCCCGTCAGGGCGCAACTCCAGAGAGGGCGGGGTGGGGCTAAGGCTTTTTGCGTTTGCTCCTGCAGAGGGTCACGCCGCCAAGTCGCTCTGCCCCTCTGCCCTGCCCCGTTGTGCCACGAGTAAAAGCACCACGGGGGGCAGCGGCCCGGTGATGCTCAGTCGGCTACTGGTCGGTGTCGTCCTTTTGCGGCTTCAGCATCAGCGTGACGATAGGGGCGAGGGCGGTACCGATGGCAAGAAACCCTTCGGTGGGCTTGTCGTTGGCGATGACTGACATCTTGCAGTTTTTGAAATAGCGTGCCAGACGGCCAAAATCGTGAATAATCCCAGAAACAGCGATAGCAGCAGGCTTTTTCGAAACTATCTCATCAGGTTTTTTGATGACGCCTATTCTCCCCGCCCCAAAAAATGCGCCAAAACGGAAGGTAGTGTAGTACAGCGTTCTAGAAATTATAATACTTAGCCTATGGGACGCCCAATTCAGTATGCGGTCGTGCTGAGTGCTGAGCAGGAGCAGTACTTGAAGAGCCTCACGTCAAAAGGAAGCGGCAAGGCGCG
>NZ_SMMH01000051.1 GCF_004634215.1 Deinococcus fonticola
CCCTGGATGAGGTCGAGGAGGTGTTGAGTCAGGAGTGCCAGCGCCTGATGGCCAATCCTTCAGTGGTTCGCTCGCTCACCTTCTTCCCTTGGATTCGAAATGTTCTGAACTCAATTTAGTTCCGTATGACATGTTCATTCCCATCCTGTGGAACCAGCACCGGGAAGAATACGTTGCCGCCATCAACAAAGCCTGGGAAGACGGTCACATCAGTGCCGGGGAACGCTTTCAATTGGGGGCCATGGGTGGCGCACTGATTGCTGACGCCACACCTGTCGTGCATAGCGTCATGAAAGTCGGCAGGCAAGTGGTTGACGGCACCGCCACTTGGGTGAAGGGCCTGATGGGCGGTTCCAAGTCAGTGGTGAAAGCAGCGGATGAAGCCATGACCGTCGCGGCCACTGCCGGGAAACTCCCCGAGGAAGCCATCAAGACCATTCCGCCGAAGCTGGGCGAGAACACCACGAAACTCCTCAACGAATGCAACAGCCAGATTTGCTTCGATGCCTTTGATGATCTGTCAGATACGATTAAAGCGAGCGGACGGACTGAAGAAGAAGCTCGCCTCATGGCGGATAAAGCCGTTAAAGAGGTGGAGGACTGGACAGCCGCCAATGGGTACAACCACTTACCCAATGAGAAGATGAACAATGCTGAATTGCTGGTGGCGTGCAAGTACCTGCCCAATTCATTCTCGCCAGATACCCTGGTCAAAACCATTGCCGGGTTACAACGCATTGATCAGATCAAGGTTGGCAGGCGGGTCTTAGCGTTCAACGAGCAGTTGAAGGAAGAAGGCTACTACCCCGTCACGGCAGTTCACCAGAACTACGACCCTGAAGTAACGGTTCTGTCCTTGGTCACCAGCGGTGGACAGAGAGAAGAAATTACGACCACTCCGAGGCACTTGTTCTACACCACCTCAGGCAAATGGATTGAAGCAGGAAAGCTCTCCAACAGCGACCAACTGCAACGAGATGGGAAAGCAGCAGGGCAAGTTGTGAATGTAACGACTTCGACACGTACAGCTCAAATGTTTAATCTCACCGTTGAGCAAGCCCACACGTTCTTCGTCGGAGTCAATAGTTGGTTGGTTCACAATGAAAGTTTGTCGGCTTGCGCTGATTTGGCAAGACCTCGAGCTTATGGCTCGATTACTCAAGTTGATGCGCCGATTGCAGTAAATGCTGGCACCGATCTTGCTTACAAGGCAAGAACAGTTAAACAGACTTTCGACGGGGCAACAGTACCATATACCGTCCAAGATGCAGCATCCATCGTTGCTAGACAGGCAAGAGATAGGTGGGCGACCCTTGTCCTAGAAAATTCCAAGAGTGCAAAACCGCTCACTGAAGCACAACTAAGGACAGAATTTCAAAGACGCGCATATGGTATAGTCGCTGACACAAAGACGGGAAAAGAAGTCAATAGCGTCTCTGGTGAACGAATGGACTATAAGGCTTCACAATACGAGACAAATGAGAGTGCTTACGCGGATGTCCTGGCGCAAAACCGTGAATATAAAAGCTCGGGCGCTGGGAATTGCTCTGAAGCCAGGGGATGTTCCATTCTTATTGGGAACTCTGCAGAGAAATTCAACGCACAAGATTACTTCACCTATTCGTTCAATGTGAGGTTTGTGGAGCAGAATGGACAGACTGTTTTAAAAGTCCTTCCCAAGAAAAGGTGTGATATCTGCAAAACAACCAACTATAGATTTGCGCCAACCGATGAATACCAAGATCTAATCGAATTCTTATTTCATTTCTAGGTATATATGATTACAAACCGCGATTTAATAAAAGATGCCATCCAAGTTAAGTATCCAACTCTTCAAATATCCGAGGATGCGCTATACCAATTGAGTATTTACGAAGGCATGGTGGTTAAAGCTGAACAAATAGGGGAAATCCGAGGTAAACCATATCTAATGGCGTGCGGGTACAAATTCAACTCACTAGAAGTCTCACCTCTAAGAGATAATAGTTATTCTTCATTATTAAGCCGCGCAACAGATGGTTTTCAATTGCCCGTGTTCGAGATCGGAGTACTTTACTATTTCGACCCAATTCCGATCGATTTTAAGAACAATGGAGGTAACATTTTAACCGGAAATAGACCAATTAGTGATCGGAGCGAGCTTCTGACAATCTACATGGGTGTTGATGGTTCGGTGTGGATTATTAATATTGACGGCGAATCAATAAGTCGCGTCGCAGGCAGTATTAAGGAGTTATTGGCGATGACACCAGATGTTCATTATATTTCACAGCATTCCCATACATTTCCTCTATACTGAAATTAATTTTAGAGTATCGGACGAGTTTGCCCAAACGAACGTTTCCGCAACAATTTCGGTTGGGCGACGAAAACGGCAGATTCCCGTTGCAAAAACCTTTTGCAGAACTAAAACGAATGGCAATAGGTTTTTGCAGGACTCATGAGCTGATGAGTCACCAGACTGAACGTTCGAAGCGCTCCACCGTTTCTTCGAGCGACAACTGCCCTTGAGCCACGGCGAGGGTCAGGTCAAACAGCTCATCCTGATTCAGGCGCAACCGCAGGTCATGTAAAGCCAGCCACACCAAGGCGCAACTCAAGGCTGTTCGCTTGTTCGCATCCATGAAGGCGTGAGCACGCGAAAGGTAATACAGATAGGCTGCCGCCTGAGCCGCCACGCTTGGATGGCGCAACTGTCCGAATAACTCCTGAACAGGCTGCGCCAGCGCACTCTCCAGCAGTCCAGGGTCACGCAGTCCGGGTGAACCTCCATAACGCTCAAGTTGAGCGTTATGGAGCTCTTCCACTTCTGCTCGGGTCAACCCTTCAGGCATCAGCCAGCCGACGGAACAGGTCATCGTATTCACTCAGCACCTGGTCACGGGCTTCTGCGAAACGCTTCTGGCGCTCCAGCGTCTCAGGCCGCTCAGCGGCCTGAGCAGGCGTGATGATGATGGCATTCCCTTGAATCTCGACCTGCACCTCACTCCCTATACCCGTCAGTTCCTTCATTTCTTTGGTGATGACAAGGGCCTCACTATTGCCGATTCGAGAGAGCGTCTTCCGCATGCTTCATTCTAACCACGTTCGTACAGAAGTTGCGGGATTCTCTCTGCAATGTATTTGTGCAAGCCTTGAGCATGCACATCGGCTACGCCCGAGTCTCCAAAGACAAAGACCAGGACACTGCCCTCCAACTCAAAGCTTTGAAGGAAGCTGGGGCTGAGAAGGTGTTCAAAGAAAGCGCTTCTGGTGGCCGATGGGACAGACCTGAACTCCATAAGATGATGGAGCAGCTCCGCGAGGGAGATGTGCTCGTCGTCTGGAAGCTCGACCGTCTCAGCCGCAGTCTAAAAGACCTGTTGACCCTGATGGAAAGAATCGAAGAGAAAGGCGCTGGCTTTCGCTCCATCACTGAAAATATCGACACCACCACCCCTGCAGGGCGAATGATGATGCAGATGGTGGGAGCTTTTGCCGAATTTGAGCGCGCCATGATTCGGGAACGCACCAAGGCGGGTCTGGAACAGGCCCGTTCTGAAGGCCGTATCGGTGGCCGCCGCCCCAAGCTCACCGCGCAGCAGGAGAAGGAAATCGTGGAAGCCGTGCAGTCTGGCCGCCGCACTGCTGCTGATTGCGCTCGACTTTTCGGGATTCATCCTTCAACAGTCAGCAGGTTGCTCCAGCGAAATTCACTGACCTAGACGTTGTGGGGAATTCAAAGCATAAGTCAGCCCGAGTGCCACATAGGCATCAGTCTTTGGCATATGTAGCTGAGGTCGAACAACGCTGCATGTCAGAAGACAGCTTGAATTCAAAATATTTTTACTGAAAGTCAAATCGAGACCAGAAAAGACAAGAAGTCCCCGCTGTTCTGAGCAGGGATATTCGCCGTTCTGACCGCCGCCCTGAAGGGCGGGGTCAATGAGCTTTTCAAGAGGTGTGCACGGTGGCCTGCAGCGGACTTCCAAGCGAATTGGGGTCACTCACGATTGCAATAAAACCTACACCTTCAGGTCATCCACCACGTCGTTCTCCTGAGAGAACCTGGCAGCGTCCTTCAGGGCCTGGGTTGGTTCCGGTGGTGCTTCCAGAACCGCCAGAAAAGCCTGCTGGCCTTCCGGGGACAGCATGATTGTCTGCTGGTTCTGAAGCAGCCCCTCGGCGGCCTGTAACGCGCTCTGAAGGGTGAAGTCACTGGTACTGAGTCCCTGGAGGGCCGCACCCTGCTCAATCAGGCGCTTTTGCCCACTGGAAAGCCGCAGCTCAATTTGCTCCGTCTCATTGGTGGTCATCCCCCTCCCCCTTTACAGTGATTATGGCTGAAAAAGTGGTGAATCCCTGTCGTAGGCGGCGCAAAAAGACGGCTACGACGGGTGAAGCCCCGGAAGACAAGCCCACGAAGACTGGACTCCAAAAGGAAGAGGGCCAGGCTCACCGCCGGGGCATCGCGGGAAGTGGAAGGAGCAGCGGTTCGGTTATTTGGGGCACTTATCCTGTGCCTGTTGTTCAGGGCTGCAGATTGGATTACCGTTGTTGAGGCCATTCAGGGAACAGGAGTTGAGCAGCACGCAGCACAGACCGGTCATGAGCAGGAGGGCAATCTTATTCTTTTTCATGGAGTCATCGTACCTTCTGGGCTCTCGTGAGGTTATTTGGCCGCTCGCCGCTTTTACCGATGGAGTCGTTCTCTCAAGCCACGGCATTTACTTGCTCGGCATGGCTGCTTTCCTGTAAATCGTGATGCTGGGCGATTTGAGGTTGATGCTTGCCCGCTGCCAGAAGAGCACAAAGGCTTTGTTGGCACTCATGTACACGTCGAGTTTTTTCGCACTCGTCGGGTAGGTGATTGGAGTGACCTTGCCGTCGTAATACAAGGGCTTAAGCGGCCCACCATCGATTTTGACGGCAGCGACAAGTTGGTGCTCAGACGTGCTCTGGCCTTTGAAACCGAGGGTACGCTTACTTGGGTCGAAGTAGATGTGCTGCTCCGCCATATCCAGGGAGTTTTGAATATCCAGGCGGGCTTTAGCTGTGGGAGGGGCCAGGTGACCCAGGAGCTGACTGAACGGCTTGAAGGAGGGGGCACTGATAGTCACCGCACCGGCTTTACGGTCGGGCGTAAAGGTCAGCCCACAGGCTTTCTGGGCCGGGGCGGGACTATCGTCGTCGAGGAATTTGAATCTCCTGGATTCTGGTGAGGCCGGGAAAGTGCCCTTGGTGGTGTAGGACAAACTGGTGCCGGTGAGCAGCATCGTCGCGCAGTTGGCCTCATCGGCCTCGGCACGGCCCATGCCAGCCAGGAGTGTCAAGAGAAGCAAAGACCGTTTCACTCTCTGATTATAACCAGGATTCAAAGCTTTTTTACGCGGATTCAATGGAGTAAGGAGAGGCAAAACGGGACGCTTGAGGGATGACCGCCAAAGCCGAAGCGTCTCCTGCCCGACTGACCTTCGGGAAGAAATTGCGGGCGGCCCGGCGAGCGAAAGACATGACCCTGGAAGACCTGGCGGAAGCCTCCGGCATGAACTGGAGTTACATCAGCCAGGTCGAGAGCGGGCACCGCAACATCGCGGTCGACAACATGTGGAAACTCGCCCAGGGCCTCGGGGTTGAGCTGAGAGAGTTGTTGTGAAAGGGAAGTAGAAGGAAGGCACGTTAGCCATACGCCCGCTGGAGCGTGTAGGCATGGTCGAGGTCGAGCTGGCTGTCCAGAATCTTGATGAGCACCCGTGCCACCACCGGTGACGGCTGATGCGAGTCGTACGACGCCAGGGCTGGGGCCAGCGCGGCACAGGCCAGCCGGTGCCAGTGTTGAGCCGCTGGGACATCCGCCGGATATCGCTCGAAAAAAGGGGCGATGAGCTGCATCGCCTTGTCGTAGGCCGCATCGTCAAGTGGTGGCGCAAGGAGCAGCTGGTCGATATATGCATCCTGCGTGCCTCCAATCCGCGCTGTCAAAACGGGCAAGAGTCCAGACGGCAGCTGAAACGCCTCCAGGTCGAGAACGGCCAGTGTTTCGTAGAGCTGCGTGTCATGGCGCGTCAGACTGACTGAGCGAGGCCCCCTGGTCGAGGCCTGGTCTGGCCCTTGCTCAACGTAGGCCGGACTGCTCAGCAGAACCGTCATCAGCTTAATGGCCACGACCTGGAGCGGAGTCGTCGTGGGGCGCATCTCACCGCACGCCACCTGACAGACCAGGCCGATTAAATCGGACGGCTGATACTCGAGGATGGCCATATTGTCACGGGCCTGAACGGTCACAGCTGAGAACTGCTCAGCGGTCAAGAGTCTCTTGAGGCCAGACTGCAGCAGCGTGGTCTGCTCCGTCAGGGTGGTTGAACTGGTCGGATGGGCCAGTTGACCGATGAGTTTAGCCGCGCTTATCACGCAAGCCTTGATTTTCGGCCAGTCGTTTTCTCGAACCATCAGAGACTGCATGGTAATAGGATACACACTAAAGTGTTCAACACTTTAGTGTTCTATGGATGCCAGCCGGGGTCTTTTTGCTAATGCAGCGTGACGGTCGCGGCCTGAGCAAGCCCCATCCGGGCGTCCAGTGCTCTCAGAATGACGCTATCGACAAGAGCCGAGGGCTGGTCGGAGCGGTACTCCGACAGCGTAGGAACAAGCGCCGCGCACGTCAGGTGATGCCAGTGATGGGTGAGTGGAACCTCTGCTGGGAATGGTTCCTGGAAGCCCTGAAGCGCCGCCTCGAGGGCCTCCTGATGCCTCTGGCTGAGCCTGGATGCTTGCTCCTGCTGGTCGGCGAAAAACTGCCGCACTTGCCGAAGTTGTGCAAGAACGACGGGATGCAAAGGAACCCCTGACGACAGGGAAGAGCCAATAAACCCGAGCACGAACAGCAACATCTTGTCCCGCCTGGTCAGCGGTTCGGGCTGTTTGGGAGTCGGTAGCGGTTTATCCGGCCCTTCGAGAATGGCCACACTCAGCGGCGTCGTCAGCAGCGTAGCAGCCAGGTTGGAGGCCACGTCTTCGAGCGTGCCAGGCTGGACATACTGAAACGCCGCCTGAGCAAGCAAAGCCAGAAAGGACATCTGGTGGTCGGTCTCCAGCGCGACGAGCTCGTCGACAATCCGGGTGGCTCTTAAGGCGGCCACCTGATACTGCTTGCGTGTGAGCAGTTGTCCCAACCCAGCGTGGAGCAGCTCAGCCTGCTCCTGCACTATGCCGCGCGCCGCTTCATCCTCCACGCCGAGCTGGCCGATGATTTTGATCGCAGAGATGATCAGCTGCTCACAGAGGGGCCAGTGGTGCTGGGGGATGGTCTGAGCCTGCATATCCCCAGTTTACACACTATCGTGTTCAACACTTTAGTGTGTAGAGAGGAGACCGACTTCTTCTGATAGTGGATGGCGTGCCATCCACCGCTCGTCAACGCTTCGCCGACGCTCTGCGCCGCCTCCGCCAGGAGAAAGGTCTTTCCCAGGAAGAACTGGCCGAGAAAGCAGACCTGCACCGCAATTACGTCGGTTCGGTCGAACGTGGAGAACGCAATGTCGGGGTGGACAATATGGAGAGATTGGCCCAGGCGCTCGGGGTGGAACTGGTCGACATGCTTGGCCGCAGCGACGATTCACCCCCTGGAAGTTGACAATTCACCCTCGCGTCCACACGCTGAAATGACCTGACAAGGGCTTGAGCCTTCGAAACTAAGGCCCTTGCCAGGAATCCAAATGTGTTGGAGACGAGATGAATGATACCCCTTACGCCCAGATGCGATTGAATCGGGCACAGCAGCGTTATCTGGGCCTCTACGGCCAGCCCGTCAGGCACGGCCTGGCGGCGGAAGACCCCTTGGCACGAGTCGAGTGCGCCCGGTCGCTCCTCCCCTTTTTCCACGCCCGACTTGAAGGCGGCGGCAGTTATCAGTTCGGTGCGCTGTTCGGATACCGAGCGGGCACCAGCCTGAAGATTGAGCATGCTTTGCCTGCCGGGTATGGCCCGCGGCCCCTGTTTGACCTGGATGCGAGTTACCTGCTCGGCGCAAGTGACGCCTTTCAGCAGTGCCATCCAGACATTGACTGGACGGGAATCTGGCTGATGCGTCCTGACAGCTGTCTCCCCCACCAACGTGAAATCGAGGACGTCCTGGAAGAAGCCAGGGCCACCCGCCTGCTCGCCGAGGAACTGTGCCTCATGTGGGCCGGCTGGGAAGACGGCGTCCTCGTCTGTCTCCCGTATGTCCTCTCTGAACCTGGTGGAGTAGCTGTGCCGCTGGGCTGCAACATCGGATACATGCTGGAGTAGGCAGGAGGCACGTCCTCGAAGCTTTAGTCTGTGCCTTTACGGCCCCACAGTTTCCCGACACCTTTGGGCCGTTTTCAGAGAAAAAGCTGTTCAGTAGGCAAAACGTGTTTTCCCTCATATGGGTCTCAAAGTGGGGCTGAAAGTAGTGCCTGAACCAGGGGAAGTGCTTCTGACTTGGGCTTCATCAGAGCCTGTTTGATGGCCTGAAGACCTTCCTCTGTTAAGGCATCCAGAGCGTCCTGAGCCATTGGGGAGAGGGGACGCCCCAGCTTGACTTTCATAAGGCTCTCTACCACCGTTTTAAGGTCAAGCGGGGCTTCATCCGGAGTCACGGTCTGCTTTTTCTTTGGCGGGGCCTTTACGTCCTTCTGAGGAGCGGCGTAACCCCATTTCCCTGGTTCCTTCACCGCATCGACCAGGGAAGCGGAGAGTGAGCGGGCTTTCCAGCCTGCGGCAATCTTCTCCTCCACCAGTCGAACTGCCGTCGGAATTCGCTCCGGGTAGTCCGCAGACAGGGACTCCGCCACTGGCCGTGACACACCATGCTTCATCAGCAGTTCCGTTAAGGCGGGTTGGGGCAGGCTGTTGAACCTGTAGGTCACTGTGCCGTTAAATCCACGTCCCGAGAATTCAGCAGCCTTGAGGTAGCCTTGCTCCTGCAGCTGCGTGTGGGACAGTTCCAGAACCCGACGCGCGTTCCCAACCCTCCCCTCTTCGATGCCGCAGGCCCTGACCCAGTCCCTGAGCGGAACCTGTAATTCTGAAGTGAGCGAACCGTTCTTTTGCACCCGGTGCGCCTGAATGACGCGGTACAGGCTGCGGGTTGGCGGCTGTGTCAGGCGGGAGAGCAGCTCGGCGTCCAGCATCTGATAGAGACCCGCTCGGATGGAGTCAGCAAAAGTCGGCGAGAACACCACTTCGATGGGCAGGCGCTCCTCAAGCTGGCGGTCTTCAAATGGTCGGTGTTCCCCACTGGTGTCCAGGAGGCGCAGCTCTGAAATGAGACCTAGAACTGAAGTACTTCCAACGTTCTTCTGACGCTTTTCGTCCCAGGAACTCTGCAACATTTTCCACTTCACGCCGCTGAGCCGCACCAGGCCATCACGTAGGCGCTGGTAAGACTTCCCTGAGTTGGCGAGGGTCGTCAATTCCAGAATCTCGGACGGGTACACTTCCATGCGGTCATTCGGAGGGCAACCAGCGCGGAAAAACAGGGTCTGTAATGCCAGGAGCACGTCGCTATCCACACCATGGGGGCGGCCAAAGATGGCATCGCCCTGGATTCGGTAGAGCGTCCCCCCTACCTCGTAGTCCACTTGCCAGGAATCCCGGCCTTCAGGAAGGGTGCGCTGCACACTGATGATGCCCGCCCTGGTGAGGTCAAGTTCGCTGATTCGGAGGGTGTCCACTGTCCTTGATTGTAACAATCATTTGTAAAGAACTAATTGAATGAATGTCATTCAAGAGCCCCGTTTTGAGGTGAAAAACATCGTATTTATCGCAAAACGGTTCGAAAAATGACTCACAAGTATCGTCAAAACAGCTCACAAGTATCGTCAAAACAGCTCACAAGTATCGTCAAAACAGCTCACAAGTATCGTCAAAACAGCTCACAAGTATCGTTCCCTGATGCGCCCTCCAGGCTGTTAAGGGCCAGAATCCGCGATACTTGTGAGTCATTTCCGCGATACTTGTGAGTCATTTCCGCGATACTTGTGAGTCATTTCCGCGATACTTGTGAGTCATTTCCGCGATACTTGTGAGTCATTTCCGCGATACTTGTGAGTCATTTCCGGAGGGGTGGAAGCCTGTTTCTTCGAGGGTAAGCCCTGCCTCACGCCTTGCTGTGCTGGTCTAAAAGTTCAACAGGAGCGGCATATCCTCGGCGCTTCTCGGCTCTTGTTGTGCGCGTGGTTTGAGTGGCGGCTCATGCCCTTGCCAGAGCAGGACATGGTCGAACAGACTGCCTTGCGGGACAGCTGGGATTGCCTGGAAGTACTCTGGAAATAGGCTCGGCATCCCGGTTTGAACGCGGCGATAGTGAAATTCAGCGTGCGCGTGAACCCGCTGGCTGGGGAGCACAATGAGGTTTGCCGGTTCGTTATTGAGGCTGTCGCCATCACGGTGGTGAACTACCTCGCGTGGAAGAAGGGGACGGCCTAGAACCTGTTCCGCAAGGAGGCGGTGAGTAAGCACCCTTTTGCCGGTTATTGGGTCGCGGCTATGTGCGTACACTTTGCGCCGTCTCATGACTTACTCTCCTTGAAATCAGGCTACATGGTTGGCTTTAAATCCTGTACCTGTTCGTGACCGTTCAGACCATCTAGGGTGTTACCAGCAGTCCAGTTAATGTTCAATGTTGGTGTTACCTGAGCAAGGTCAACTAAGACCAGGCGTAACGTCTGTCCACTTGCCACCTTAAAGTTCAACGGGCCAGTGGGGATATCTGGCACCCATGGATAAACGAGCCAGACCTCTCTGGTTTGAGACGTAGATTGGAAAATCTCGCTGTAGGCCACCATCTGGTACGCATCAGCATTGGAAACACCGAGGGTGGTCAGTTTATCTGGGGACAGCCGCTTCCATTTCGTATCGGCCACGATAAGGGGCCGCGTCGGATGTTCAAGGAGTAAATCTGGCCGAATGGGGAACGCGGCTTTGCCTTTGGAACCGTCGGCATTGAGCCGGTGGCCGAGGGATTTTCCTTTCTCCTGTGTTTTGACGGTCCACTCCGGATTCTGCTTTCGGAGCAGTTCGGCGATGTACTCCTCGAAGATGACATTCATATCGAAAAGCACGGCGGTCGCCCGGCTCCTCTCCCCTGCCGTGAGGGGGTTCAATTCCTCCAGGATGAGCTTGCAAACGCTCTTGGCCGGCGTAAAGTGCGCGTACCCACGTTCCAGTTCCCAGGCCTGGAAGTCTTTCTTCACTTCCCGGCTTGATGGTACCCCTTCCAGGCTGGCGAGCAGCTCCCTGGCTATCCGGCGGTTGTCGCTGCGTAAAGTATGGCGGGCGATGCGTTCCAGTGCCAGACGCACCAGTCTCGGCTCCGGGCGGTCGGGCAGGAACTCGTCATAGCTCACGTGGAGCAGATGCGCCCGGTATGGGGGCTGGTTGGCTTGCCTGGGCGTATTCAGGCGGCCACGCAGGCCAATACGTTCTTCTTCGACGTTGAGGTAGGTGTGGGGGATTCCACGTCGAATGGCTGTCTTCAGAATCTCCAGGGCGTATCGGAGGACGACCTCGAACAGGGGCATTCTGGCCGGGTCGAGGTCAGCTGGAAGGGCCGTCCTATAGTTCTCCCCTGCTGCTGCGAGCATCCTTACCAGCAGTGCCCGACTCTGCTCAATGGCCGTCTCAGTGTCAGTATTTCCTGAGCGCTCGTGGGTTTTGGGAAGGATTTCCAGGGTTGCCCCAGTGCTGACGCGAATCACGCCCACCCACTGGCGTAGGCGAAGGGCAGGCTGACTTCCTTTGAGGGTCGGGCGGGCCAGAACCTCACTCTCCCCCTGCTTGCCAGCCACGGGGCGCTGCACGAACGTTCTGAGCTCGTCGAACGCCTGTGGAGGGAAAGCGTGAACCCCTGGCCCGCTTCCTTCCGGCTTTGGCCCCCGCACTATCAGGTCGTACTCGCGGGCCACGACGTACGTCATAGCTTGCTGTACACCTGCTGAAAAGCGGACAGCCGTTTGAAGGCCTCATCGTTGTACTCGTAGCTCTTGCGGTCAGCGCTGGCATCCCCGGTGACCAGAATGAACTGGTCGGCCTTATCCGGTTTCTTATCGTCTCCGAGTACCTCACGGATGCTATTCCAGTCCTCAAAAAAGTACTCTTCCAGCAAGGGCAGAATCTTGTTCTCCAGTGCATTTGAGACGGCCTCAAGCGTGGGTGGCAGCCCAAGCAGGTAGGCATGCCCAATCACCTGGTCGCGGCTGAGTCGCTGCTCGATGCGCTGATTGATGGTTCTCAGGAACGCCTGTAGGTCAAGCGTCTCGTCGCCAATCTTGAGGTCGCTAGGGAGGAGTGTCGGGTCAGGCCAGACCTTTTTGAAGGTAAAACGGCGTCGTAAAGCCACGTCCAGCTGCGTGAGGCTGCGGTCAGCAGTATTCATCGTGCCGATGACGTATAGGCTTTCTGGCACGCCAAATTTTCGCTTGCTCAATGGGAGTTCCACGGTCAGTCCTTCAGCGCGTCCCAGGCGCTTACCATCCTCGAGTAGCGTAATCAGTTCGCCAAATACTTTAGCCACGTTGCCACGATTGATTTCATCGATAATCAGAACGTGCGCTTGAGGAGTCTGCTCGGACTCTTCACCTATCGCGCCACCTGCTGCTCGCACGGCTCTAAGGAACAGGCCGTCCTGCCTCTCGTAAGCTAAGGTGTCGCCTTTCATAACGGGCTTCAGCCCTTCGATAAAGTCGTCGTAGCCAAAGGACTGATGAAAGGTTACGAAGGTGACTTTGCCTTTCTCAACCAACTCGTCGTACCGCTCTTTGCGGACGCTTCGCTGTTCCGGCTCTTGGTTCGCGCTGTAGAACGAAGGTTCAAGAATCTTGAGTGCTTCATCAATGACGGAATACGTCTTCCCCGTTCCAGGAGGGCCGTACAGGATTTGATTGAGCGGTATACCTCAATGGTTCGTGCAGTTTTAGGCGGCTTTGAGGCCGAAATTTAGCGGACTGGACGGCAGATGTTCTAATTCTTCAAAGCGGGCCGAGAGATCCAACTTGGACAAAATCACTTGGGCCAGCAGGGCGT
>NZ_SMMH01000052.1 GCF_004634215.1 Deinococcus fonticola
GGGTCTTCAGATCAAATCTGCCTTCTAAGTCGAAAATTATCTACGGATTTTATCCACACCATACGTCACTTGTGGATAAATAACGCTACTCAGCGAGGGAATCCGGTCTCATCTCAAACGACGAGGAACACAGGGTTCACTACCCTTGAAAAGTTATCCCCAGATTTTATCCACAGGCAGAATTTTTGTGGATGATTTTTCTTAAAACTAATTCATAATCTCCAAGCCAGTTAAAAGCGAGGACGGGACATTGAAGAGATAGCCCGTCCCGGCTTAAAAACGGCCTTTAAACGCGCAGCGTGACCATGACCGCCATATAGCCGCCTCCGTCCGTTCCACGGAAGATAGCGGGGCTGGTAGAGCCGCTGAACAGAAGTTCGGCTTCACCTTCGATAGGTCCAAGGGCATCCAGCACATGACGGGCGTTGAACGCAAGGCTCATGGCGGGTTCCGTACCGCCTTGCACGACATCCAGCGTGTCCTGAGCGCGTCCGTAGTCGCCCTCGGCGGCCAGTTTCAGCTTGCCTTCCGACACCAGGAACTCCACGCGGTTGTTGGCGTTTTTGTCAGCTAGCACGGCCACGCGGTTCACAGCTTCCTTCAGGGCAGTGGCGGGCAAAGTCACCTGCAACTTGATGTCTTTGGGAATCACGCGCTCGTAATCGGGAAAATCACCGTCCAGCAACTTCAGGTTCATGCGGACGCGATCCGTGGTGACGGTCAGCATGCCCTCGCCATACGTGAAGCGGGCCTCGCCGTCTTTCAGCACGCGAATCAGTTCGTCCACGCTGCGGGCGGGAATAATCAGGTTCCTGCCGTCGCCGCTGGCGGGAAAGTCCCGAATGGCGACGCGGTAACCATCGGACGCGACGACGCGGGCCGCCACGCCGTGGTGCTCCAGTTTGATCCCCCTGAACACTGCTTGGAAGGCTTCGTTGCTGGCGGCGTATCGTACGCTGGCGAAAGCGCGGGCCAGTTCCTCGGCGTTCAGGCTCACGTCGGCGTAGCTGGGGAAAGTCAGGGGTGGGTACGCTTCGATGTCTCCGGTCTGCAATTTGAAGTCGGAGCCGCCAGAACGCACGGACAATTCCTGCCCCGTAATTTCGAGTTCCACCAGTTCCCCGCCCAGGTTGCGGACGATCTGCGCAAACAGGTGCGCAGGAACCACGAAGTTCTGCGGATTCTGCACTTCTGCCGGAACGAAGCACGACAGGTCAATTTCAAGGTTGGTGCCGCTTAGCGTCAGTCCGGCTTCGGTGGCTTCGACTTTTAGGGACGTCAAAAGCGGGTTGCTGCTGCGGCTGGGAATGACGCGTTCAAGGAGACTGAGACCATCGCTAAGGGTTTTTTTTGTGACATTCGCCTTCATGGGAATCCTGCCTTCCTTTTTGGGATGTTGTGGTGGGCTGGGGTGGAGGGGGCGTTGCTCCCTATCTTTTAACTGTTTTATTTAACTTAAATAAATAGTAGTAGTAGTAATAGGGCCTGTGGAAACTGTGGAAAAGTGGCCTGCGTGCTGTTCAGCTGGGCAAATCTTTTCCACAATGCCCCTGTGGATAACCCTGAAAACCTGTGGATATCCTGTGGATAACTTGGGGGGTTATCCACAGCCCCCACAACCTGTGGATAAGTGGGTAAGTTATCCACAAAGTTATCCACAGAAATTGGCCAGTTATCCACAGGTTTAGCGGGTTATCCACAAAGTTATCCACAGGGCATTTGTCCTGAAAGCCTTTTTTTGGAACGGAAAATGGAAATATTCTGTTAATAACATCGATATTTGGGCTGCGTTATGCTTCCAGCTCATCATCTTCGGTGCCTTGCATGCGCTTCCTGAGGATGGTGATGGCCTCGGTTACGTCCGCGTCCTTGCCCATCTGCTCCGATACCTTGTTGATGGCGTGCATAACTGTGCTGTGATCGCGCCCGAAAAACTGTCCGATTTCCGGCAGGCTGTGATCTGTCAACTCACGGATCAGGTACTGCGCCACCTGTCGCGGCACGACCACTTCACGCACGCGTCCACTGCCGCGAATCACCTCGGGCGGCATGTTGTAGTGCGAGGCCACCTGACGCAGCACGTCCATCATCTCCACCTTGACTTCCTGCGGCGTAAAGATGTTGCTGAGGGCTTTGGCCGCCACGGCGCGGGAAAAAGGCACGTTGTTCAGGCTGGCGAACGCCACCACGCGCATCAGGGCGCCCTCCAGCTCGCGGATGTTGCTGGTGACCTGACGCGCGATAAGTTCCAGCACTTCCTGCGGCACGCTGATGCGGTTGTGCTCCGCATTCATTTTCAGGATCGCCACGCGAGTCTCGAACTCCGGCGACTGGATGTCCGTGATCAGGCCCCACTCGAAGCGGCTGCGCAGGCGGCCTTCGAGCGTCTGGATTTCCTTCGGCGGACGGTCGGAACTCAGGATGATCTGTTTGTGGCTCTCGTACAGGGCATTGAAGGTGTGAAAAAACTCTTCCTGCGTGCGCTCTTTGCCGGCCACGAATTGAATATCGTCCACCAGCAGCAGATCCACGCTGCGGTAACGGTTTCTGAACTGCGTGGTCTTGTCGTCACGAATAGAATTGATGAGTTCGTTCGTAAATGTCTCGGTGGACACGTACTCGATGCGTTTCTCGGGAAAGCGCTCGGCGATGTAATGGCCCACCGCGTGCATCAGGTGCGTTTTCCCCAGCCCCACGTCTCCGTAAATGAAAAGGGGATTGTAAGCCTTGCCGGGCGACTCGGCCACTGCCAGCGCCGCCGCGTGCGCGAGGTTGTTGTTGGGCCCCACCACGAAATTCTCGAAGGTGTACTTGGGGTTCAGGCTCCTGCGGTTGTCCGCCGTGGGTACCGGATGAATGACCGGCGCCGGCTTTCCCGCCGTGACTACTGCTGGCGGGGGGGGCGGATCATTGAGAGACAGCAGGGCGTCTTGCTGCGCAGGCAGCACCTGAAAACTCACCTGCGGGTTTTGCGCCCCCAGGCTGCGCAGGGCGTCTTCCAGCAGTTCCAGATAGTGTTTCCTGAACCACTCCTGCGCGAAGGAATTGCGCACGCCAAGCACCAGCGAACCGTCCTGCACGCCCAGGTTCTTTACCGGGGCGAACCAGGTGTGGTACTCCACCTCGGATATGTTTTTGCGGACGTAACCCAGCACGTCCGCCCAGATTTCTTGAGAGATAAACGCACACCTCCTCTACCTGCCTTGAGTGCGTGGAAAGAATACCATTCCCGCCGACTTTTTCTCCCCTCAACCAGGAGAAAAAGGTCACTTGTGCATGGCTAAGCTGCGGCTTTTCTAACGGCGCCCTCGCAGCAGGGCCAGGATCTCCGCCTCGCGTTCCGGCGTCAGGTTGTACTCCAGGTCGGCAGTTTTGCTCCACTCACGGGTGTCCTGCGCGGTCTTCAGCGGAGCCGTCAGGGTGAGGCCCGCCGCCCGCGCGCGCCCGTTGCTGACCTCCATGATGCCGCCCTGCTCACTGTTCGCGGGAAGATAAACAGGCAATTCATAGAAATTCACGCCCACCTGTTCCAGATGTTCGGGCGTCGTCCAGAACACGTCCCCTGCCCCCAGAAGGGTCAGGAACTCTCCCCAGGTCAGGCGCGGCCCGGACAGGTTGAATACCCCACCGATGTCATCCTGAATGACTTTCACCACGAACTGAGCGATGTCCCGCGCGTCAATGACCTGAATGGAGTCATCTTTTCCAGCCGCCAGCATGGTTCCCTCACGCGCCGCCCGATCCGGCCAGTAGGAGTAACGGCGGGTGCCATCGTGTGGCCCTGTCACCAGTTGCGGACGCAGGATGGTGCAGGCATCCTCATACACTTCCTGAACGATGGCCTCGCACGTCACCTTCAAGGGGCCGTACGTTTCCCCGGTGACCTCGGTCACGTCCTCCGCCGCTGGGGGAAGCAGCGGGTCAGTCTCCAGGATGGGGTGGCGGTTCTGCTCGGCGTATACGCTCACAGTACTGATGAACACATAACGCCCCACCCGACCCTTCAGGAATTCCGCGCTGGCCCGCACCTGACGCGGCGTGTACCCGCTCACGTCCACGCAGGCATCCCACGAACGGCCCGCCAGCGCGGACAGGCCAGGGGCGCCGTCGTTTCGGTCACCGAGCAGGCGCTCCACCGCTGCCGGCAAGTCGGCCTGCGTCTGCCCGCGCGACAGCATGGTCACCTCATGCCCCGCTGCCACCAGCGCCTCCACGATGTGACGCCCCACCAGCCGCGCCCCGCCCAGAACCAGAATTCGCATGTCTCACTGTACAGGGGACTTTCCTGGCTGTTCTACACTCAGGGGCAACCATGACCACCCCTGAAGTCCCTGAAATAACGTCAAGTGATGCCTGGGTCAATCACCCGCATGGCCAGTTGTTGACCCGCACCTGGACGCCTGCCGGGGCGTTGTCCGGTGTGCCGATCCTGCTCTTTCACGATTCGCTGGGTTCAGTGGAATTGTGGCGCCATTTTCCAGCGCAGCTGAGTAAGGCCACGCGCCGTCAGGTCATCGCTTATGACCGCCTGGGGTTTGGACAGTCGGACGCTTACGTGCAGGAGCTTCCGCTTGATTTCATTGCCGACGAGGCCAGAACGTATGTCCCCGCTTTGATGGAGCAACTGGGGCTGAAGCGGTTTATCGCGCTGGGCCACAGTGTCGGGGGCGGCATAGCCGTGAACGTCGCGGCCCTCTATCCACAGGCGGTCGTGGCCCTGATCAGCGAGTCGGCGCAGGCTTTCGTTGAAGACCAGACCCTGAGCGGCGTCGCCGAAGCCCGGGAGCAGTTCAGGGACGAGCGGCAGGTGGCCAGGTTGGCGAAATACCACGGAAACAAGGCGCGCTGGGTGCTGAGCGCCTGGACAGACACCTGGCTCTCCCCGGACTTTGGGGCGTGGACGCTGAAAGACGTGCTGCCGCGCGTGACCTGCCCCCTGCTGGTCATTCACGGCGTTCACGACGAATACGGTTCGCTGCGTCATCCGCAGATGATCGGCGAACTCAGCGGCGGCCCCGCGCAGGTGGAGATCATTCAGGAGGCTTACCACGTGCCGCACCGCGAGAAACCGGAAGTGATCGTGCAGATGGTGGCGGCGTTCGTCGCCAACCTGGAATAGGCGTTACCGCCGCGCCCAGCGTCCGCCGATTTCCTCGACGAGGCCCATGAGTTGCAGCATGACCAGGGCCGTCTGAAGCTCGGGCAGGGTCAGGCCGGTGCCCATTTGCAGGTCATCCAGGGTGGCGGGCGCCGTCAGGGCCCTTAGCACCCTGGCCTGTTCCAGCGGCAGGTCAGGCAGAGGCTGACTGGGCGCGGTTCCCCAGTTCAGTTCGTCCAAGATGTCCTGCGCCGACTCCGTGAGCACGGCTCCTTCGCGGATCAGTCGATGTGGCCCGGCGGCCCGGGGGTCACCCGCGCGGCCCGGCACGGCGAACACGCTGCGTCCACACTCCAGTGCGTGTGTGGCGGTGATCATAGACCCTGATTTCTTTTCCCCTTCGACAATGACCACGCCAGCACTGAGGGCGGCAATCAGGCGGTTTCTGGTCGGGAAGTGGTGCTGGGCTGGCCCGGTGCCCAGCGGGTACTCGCTGATGAGCGTAAGGCGGCGCGAAAGGGGAACATTCTCGCCGGGGTAAATGCGGTCTACGGCACTGCCCAGCACGCCGATACTGATGCCGCCAGCCTCCACCGCGGCGGTGTGCGCCTGCGTATCGATGCCGCGCGCCAGGCCACTGATCACCACGACATCGGCGCGGGCCAGGTCACCCGCGATGGCCCTGGTGAGGCTCAACGCCGGTTGGCTGGCGGCGCGGGTGCCCACCAGGCCGATGCTGCGGGGCACAGTCGGCAGGGCGGGCAGGTCACCCAGCACCCACAGCACAGGCGGCGGGTCACCCAGGGCGTCCAGGGCGGGCGGGTAAGTGGGCAGGCCGCGCCCGATGAGCTGGGCGCCGACCTGCTGGCACTTCTGGAGTTCTGTTTCGGCCTGCTGCGCTGCTTTTTTGTCCCCGACAGCGGCGGCACTTTTCGCGTCGAGCCCCGGAACGCCCCGCAAGTCCAGCAGGCTGGCTTGTAGGGCCTGCTGGGCACTACCGAAGTGCGTTCGCAAAGACTCGATGCGGCGCGGCCCCAGGTTCGGCGTGAAGCGGAGGGTCAGCAGGGCCAGGAGTTCGGCAGCGTCCATCACCGCGTCAGGATAAGCCGGCCGCCTGACAGGGCCGTCACCATATGGGGCCATCAAGATACAGGGCTATCACCATGTAGGGCCATCACGATTTCAGTGGCGGCTCCTGGGGGTCGAGGTCGCCTGACCCCTCGTCGTCGGCGAGGGCCGCGCCGGGCAGCGTCAGAATGAACTGCGCTCCGCCCTGCGGGTGGTTGCCGCCGGTCAGCTGGCCGCCATGCAGCACGGCAATCTGCCGCGAGACACTGAGGCCCAGGCCGCTGCTGCCTGCGCCGCTCACGAACGGCTCGAAAATGCGCTCGCCCAGTTCGGCGGGCAGACCGGGGCCACTGTCGCGCACCACGAACTTCACCACGTCCGGCGTTTCCTCCAGGCAGATCGTCACGGTGCCTTCCAGCCCCGCCGCGCGCCGGGCATTCGCCAGCAGGTTCCGCAACGCCTGCGTGAGCCGGTCCGGGTCGCACAGCAGGCCCGTGTTCCAGTCGCCGGTAAACGCGGTGCCCGGCACCAGCCTGTCCAGGCGGCCCTGCAAGGTGCGGGCCGGGATGTAGTGCCACACCAGTCTCATTTCCAGGTGCCCACGGGCCAGCTGCATCAGATCCTGCGTGGTGAACGTCAGCTCGTCGGCGACCAGGGCCGCCCGCTGAACCTCAATGTCCCCGGTGCGTTCCCCAGCGCGTTCCAGACTGGCTTTCAGAACGGTCAGGGGCGCCCCCAGCTCATGCACGATCTGGCCCAGCAGTTGTTTCTCTCGCTGCTGCCCGGCCTCGATGCGCACGTTCAAGCGGTTGATGGCGGCCAGCAGGCGGTGAACCTCGTCCTCACGGTCCGGCAGCGGCAGCATGGCCAGGCTCTTCGACGGGTCGATCCGGTCGGCCAGTTCCGCTGCGCGGCTCAGGTCGGCCAGGGCGCGTTTGCCCAGCCACCAGCCCAGCAGCAGCATCAGGGCCGGGGTGATCAGCCAGGCCAGGCCCAGCGCAGAGAGGGTGCTGTTGCGGGCGCTGACCAGGTCGTTTTCGGGCAGGGCCACCCAGACCGTGCCGTAATCCCCGGCGGGGCGCGTGGCGGCCCTCATCGGTGTTCCCAGCACATTGAACCGTTTCTCGTGCAGGTACGGGAACGGCTCGCCGATATTCAGCTTGGAGCCCACCGTGTTCGACTGAAGGGCGTTACTGATCGAGGTCAGGTTCCCGTCGGTATCAATCACCGCGATGTACCCCTGAATCGGCGGAAGTTTTTTGCCCAGCGTCGGCCCAGGGTTGGTGAGGCGTTCGGCGACGGCTTCGGCCCGGTCGTTCAGCCGGCGGTCAAACTGCGCGCCGATCTGCCCCAGCAGGTAGACCGACATGCCCAGCGTAATCAGCGTGATGGCCGCCAGGGCCGCCAGCGTGTACACCAGCGCCAGCCGGAAGCGCAGGCTGTGCCGCCAGGCCACCCGCGCCGAGTAAAGCCCCGCGCCGGGCGTCAACGGGATGTTGCGGCGCACCGTGGGCGGGGCTTCAAGCTGAGACACGCTCATACGCGGAGTGTAATCACATCTGACATGAAAAAATCACGGTTCTAAGGGTTGCGTTCAGAACACAGCCTGCCGCGCGTTTCCCGCCGAATAGCAAATCACCCGCCTGAGACGCCCTTTCGGATCTCAGCGGGCAGCCTCTGGATACCTCACACTTGCAGGACATACCCGACGTTGCGGATGGTTCTGATTCGCAGGTCGCTGTCAGCCGTTTCCAGTTTCTTGCGCAGTTGCGAGATGCGCACCTCGACGCTGTTGCTGTTCGGGGTTTCCCAGCCGTACAGATGGGATTCGATGTCGGCGCGCGAAAAGACGCGTTCGGGGGTGCGCATCATCAGTTCCAGAATGCGGGCCTCGTGCTCGGTCAGGTTGACGTTCTTGTCGTTGACGGTGAGCAGCAGGCTGGAGGTGCTGAGACTGGTGTTCCCCAGGTTGACGCCCGTTCCGGCGGCGGTGCGGCGCAGCAGGGCGGTGATGCGGGCGTCCAGTTCCGGCATGGCGAAGGGCTTGGTGAGGTAGTCGTCCGCCCCGGCGTTCAGGCCAGCCACGCGCTCCTGCACGCCACTGCGGGCCGACAGCACCAGCACGGGCGTCGACGAGTACTGCCGCAGGCTGCTGACCAGGTCGAGACCGTCACCGTCCGGCAGGTTCAGGTCCAGCAGAATAAGCTGTGCGCTGTGTGTGCCCAGCCACGCCTGCGCGTCCTTCAGGGTGCCGGCGTGAAACACCTGGTAATCGGCCGACAGGTATTCCTTAAGCAGGGGCCCGAGGTGGGGATCGTCTTCAACAACGAGAATCTGTGCAAGCATGGACAACTCCTTTGGCCCCTGACGGGCGTGTCCCTGCGCCGCAGTTGACGCGCCCGGCGAGGATAGATTGATCGCAGTATGCCTTATCCCGGCACCCGTCACCTGGTTTTGCCGTCCAGGAACCTGTAAAGACCGGGAGCGCTCGGGGGGGAGGTGTTGACCGTGGCGGGGGTGCGCGGGGCAGCTTCAGCCGGAACCCCCGACGGGTTGGTCTGGCCGGTGGTTTGCAGATTCAGGGTCAACTTGAACTGTTGCAGCAGCTTCGTCAGGGTCAGGCCCAGGCTTTTGCCGGTGCCGTTGCCCGGGTTGCCTAAAGCGGGCGGAGGCGCGACCTGCGGACTGGCGCCGTTCGATTTGCTGCCTTCCGGTTTATCGCTTCTCTCCAGGTTATCAGGCATCAGGGTCAGTTGACCGTTTTTGAGGACGCCGTCGTAACGGTTTTGCAGGCCGGTATACAGGCCGCTGCGCTTCTCCTCGTCCGACTGCGAGAAAATCACGATGACCGGGCCACTGTAATTTTTGATCAGTTGAACATTGAAACGGCTGCCGCTCGACTCGCCGGCCCCCAGGGTCGTCTGCATCTCCCGATCCCAGATGGACATCTTCAGCGCCCCGGCCGGAGAGGCCAGCAGCACGAAAGAAACCAGGAAGGGGAAGAGTCTTTTCATCATCAGCAGTGTATCCAGTCGCCCTGACGGGAATCTGTAACAGCCATCCAGCAGAGACCGGAACGGCTGCCCCGCATCAGGGTCGCTGGAAGGTTAAGGGTTGAAACTGACGCGCCCGTGACGCAGCGGGATGTGAAGTTTCGTAAAAAACAATACTTTCCTCACGGTCTTTAGAAAAGGGGGTGGGGACGTGCTGTGGCGACTGGAGCGGCCTGGCCTCTTCTTTATTGCGTCCCCAAAGAAAACCACCGTCCCCAGGCGGAAGACGGTGGTTCACCAGTGGAGCGGAAGTTACCGGGCGACCTCGACGGCGCGGCTTTCGCGCACCACTGTGACCTGCACCTGGCCAGGGTATTCCATGTCCTGCTCGACCCGTCCGGCGATTTCGCGGGCCAGCAGGGTGGCCTGGGCGTCGGTGACCTTTTCAGGTTGCACGATCACGCGCACCTCGCGCCCGGC
Source organism: Deinococcus fonticola (assembly GCF_004634215.1). Lineage (NCBI taxonomy): Bacteria > Thermotogati > Deinococcota > Deinococci > Deinococcales > Deinococcaceae > Deinococcus > Deinococcus fonticola. The sequence goes on from NZ_SMMH01000052.1 coordinate 9,640, forward strand.
CTGAATGGCGTAGGCTTGCTGCACGCCAGGGAAGGCCACGGCGATCTGCTCGAGCTGCTCCAGCCGGCGCACGTAGGATTCCAGTTCCTCGCGCCGCGCTCCGGGGCGGGCGGCGGAAATGGCGTCGGCAGCGGCGACCAGCACCGAGTACAGCGTCTCGCCGTTCTCCGGATCGTGGTGGTGGGCAATGGCGTCGATGACCTCGGGCGGCTCGCCGAAGCGCCTGGCGAGGTTGATGCCGATGTCGATGTGGGTGCCGTCGATCTCGCGGTCGATGCTTTTGCCCACGTCGTGCATCAGCCCCGCGCGGCGGGCCAGCGCGGCGTCCAGGCCCAGTTCATCGGCCATGATGCCGGTCAGGTGCGCCACCTGAATGCTGTGTTTCAGGACGTTCTGACCGTAACTGCTGCGGAAGTACATGCGGCCCAGCAGTTGCACCAGCCCCGGTTTGATGCCCACCACGCCCGCCTCGATGGCCGCTTCCTCGCCCTGGGTGTGAATGAAGGACTTCATGTCGTCCTGGGCCTTGTGCACCATCTCCTCGATGCGGGTGGGGTGAATGCGCCCGTCGGCCACCAGCGCGTCCAGTACGTGGCGGGCCACCTCGCGGCGAATGGGGTTGAAACTGGAGAGAATTACCGCCTCGGGCGTGTCGTCGATGATCAGATCCACCCCGGTCAGCGACTCGAAGGCGCGGATGTTGCGCCCCTCGCGCCCGATCAGGCGGCCTTTCATGGCGTCGTTCGGAATGGGCACCACCGAAACACTGAGCTGGGCGCTGGTTTCGCTGGCACTGCGCTGGATGGCCTGCGCGATCACGTGCCGGGCGGTGCGTTTGGCTTCCGCCGTGGCCCGCTCGGTCATGGCCCGAACGCGAATGGCCTTCTCTTCCTCCAGCTCCGCGTCCAGCCGGCCCAGAATCTGCTCGCGGGCCGCCTCCGGGGTCAACTGCCCCACCTCGTACAGCCGCAGGTCGATCTGCTTGCCGCGCTCCACCAGGGCCTCTTCCTGGCCCTGAAGGTCGCGCAGACCCGCTTCCAGTTTTTCCTCCAGCACGTCGAGCTTGTCGCCGCGGGCGTCGAGCTGCTCGGCCCGGCGGTTCAGGCGCTCGATTTCACGCTGAAGCTCCTCGCGTTCGCGTCGGGTTTCCTGACGGTCGGCCGCCAGCGTCTCCCTGGTCTGCTGGGCGTCCTGCTTGGCCTGCAGGCGCTCCTGATCGAGTTGTGAACGAAGTCCCGCGATCTGGTCGCGTTCCACCCCGAACCGCGCCTGCTGAGCGGCCAGCCCGGCTTCGCGTTCGGTGGCCTCCTGCGTGCGCCTCTCGGCGTCCTGCATCCTTCTGCTGATGTCCTGCCTGGCTTGCTCGGCCTCGGCCCGCACCGCGCGGGCGTCGAGCTCGGCCTGAGCGCGAATCTGCTGCGCCTGCGCCTGGGCTTCCTGCTGAAGTCGGTCGTCCACCTCCGTCTGCTTCTGGCGGATCACCGTTCTGGCAAAGAAAAACCCCAGGGTTAAACCAAGCAGGAGGCCCAGAATCAGGATCAATGTATTGTCCATGATCAGGCTCCTTTCCTCGGAAGGGCCGGGCATCACGACTGCCCCGCCTTCCGGTCCGTCTGAAATTCGTGAACGCCGCGCCGGTCAAACGATAAGCTGAGCGTTCAAGGCGCAGTCTAGCGGTTTCCTGCCTGCTCCTGCGGTTCAGGCTTTGCCAGTACCTTCGTTTGGATAGGGCGGCTCCGTTTGGACAGAGTGGACACGCGGCGTGCGCCCTGGCCCCGGGTGGTACAACCTTCCTTATGACTTCCACGCCACTCAGTCAGGAAACGCGCGGCATCCGGGCCGCCGTGCGCAAGGTGTCGGCCTATCCTTTCACGCCCATCGACGTGCCCATCAAACTCGATCAGAACGAGAACCCGTACGACTTCCCGGCGGAACTGAAGGCTGAGGCCGCGCGGCGCATGCTGGAGCGCCCCTGGAACCGTTACCCGGACTTGCACGCCGACAAACTGCGCGAAGCCCTCGCCAGATACGAGGACTGGGACGCCGGCAGCATCGTGGTGACGCCCGGCAGCAATGTCCTGATTAAAATCCTGACCGAACTGGCCGGCATCAACCAGACCATGCTGGTCACCAAACCCACCTTCAGCGTGTACACCCTGGAAGCCTCGCTGCTGGACGCCAAACTGGTCGAGGTGCCCCTCAACCCGGACTTCTCGCTGCCCGTGGCGGAACTGAAAGCGGCGCTGGAACGCGAGGCCCCCGGCGTGTTCGCCATTGCCGAGCCACACGCCCCCACCGGCCACGCCGACCGCCCCGAGGACGTGCAGGAACTGATGCGCCACGCCGAGCAGTACGGCTGGGTGACCGTGCTGGACGAGGCGTACTACCAGTACAGCGGCACCGATTACCGCGACCTGGTCCGGGCGCACCCCAACGCCCTTTCCCTGCGCACCTTCAGCAAAGCCTGGGGCCTGGCGGGCGTGCGGCTGGGGTACATCCTGGCCGGGCAGGAGATCGCGCACAACCTTCAGAAACTGGTGTCGGCGTTCAACGTGAACATCCTCACCGAAACCGTTCTGGAAGTCGCGCTGGAGCACCCCGAGTACGTTCAGCGCATCGTGCAGGAAACCGTCAGGGAACGCGAGCGGGTCTTTGCCGCGCTGCAGGATCACCCCACCTGTCAGGCCCTGCCCAGCCAGGCCAACTACTTCCTCCTGCGCACGCCCGATGCCCAGGCCGCCTACCGGCACCTGCTGTCGCGCGGCATCGTGACCCGCCCGCAGGACGGCCAGTACCTGCTGAAAGGTTGCCTGCGTGTGGCCATCGGCACGCCCGGTGAGAACGACACCCTGATTGCCGCCGTCAACGAACTGAAGTAAACGAACTGAAGTAAGGGCAGGGCCGCCGAACACCGCCAGGAACACCTTTCCACGGCGGTGTTCTTTTTACACTTTGAGATGCTAATGGGTGACCCCTTTGAACCCCCACCCGACGTCCCGCCCCGCTCGGTGCTGACGCGCGACTGCAGCGCCTGCGGGGCGTGTTGCAGTGCGCCGGACATTCACGCGCTGCAAAAACCGCTGGGCGTGCCGTGTATTCACCTCGATTCAGGCTGCCTGTGCCTCATTTACGACGCGCGCCCGCAGGTGTGCCGCAATTATCAGCCCGACTGGGTGTGCGGCGAAGTGGCGCCCATTCCCACGCTGGAAGGCCGTATCTGGCGGTTTCTGGAGATTTACGGGCTGGAGCAGGAAATGGCGAGAAAGTAGTTGGTGGACGCAGAGGCAAACGCTTTTGCTTCTGCTACTCGTGGTGTATCTGAAGACCT
>NZ_SMMH01000053.1 GCF_004634215.1 Deinococcus fonticola
AGAAGTTGCCAGCGTGAGCGTTCGACGGGTCGCGTGGCAGCTCGGTACGCCTGTTCCAGCTCATCGGTCGTGCGGTGTGTGGTCAACTGGGCAGCTCGCATAGTTGATTATCACTTTAGTCCCGTATCAATGGCTTCCAGGGTGTTGCGTTTGTGCTGGTCAAGCACTTCTCTGAGTTTCTCGGCTTGTTCTTCCTTGGTGGTGCCGTAGAACACGTGATTACCGAGTTTCATTCGTTTCTTGAAGTACTCAGGCATCTGCGGGACATCCACTGGGGCGTTCGAGGTGGGGTAGGCATAAACGGCTTTGTCGTGCGAGCAACCCGCGACGGTTTGCTTGGCAGCATTGGCGAGGGGGCCGTCGCCGTACCCGCAGTCGCCCTTACTGCTGAGGTACTTGATGTTCGTCAGATCAATTTCCTGCCCGTCGGGGCCGAACATGTTGGCGTTCAGGCTCACGGGCATTTCGGCCATGCCGTCCACGAACATCACGGGTTCGTTGCTTTCGCTGTAATTCATGAAGCGGGCGTACATTGCGCCGTCCACGGTAATCTGTCTCTTCCCGGTGGAATCCACGGCGTACACGGGGACTTTGAACTTGATGTTGCCGTCCAGCACTTCGCTCTTGCGAATTTTGACGCGCACAATCAATTCTTCAACTTGTGTGTCTGGGTTGAAGGCATGGTAAGAGTTGATCACCGGGCTGGCCTGCTCACCAGGAATCAGTTCATCGGGCAGAACCGTGACCATGACCCTGGGGACGTTCAAGTGGTGGAAGGTGTTCACGGAGGTGCGGTTTGAACCGCGACTGCTGTACACCTCAATGGTGTTCCACCCTGATTTACGCAATGCGCCGATGTTTCCTGGAACCATCACCATGGCCTGGCAGAATTGCGCGGCGGGCATGGTGGGAATGGGATCAAGGATGTTCGGGTCAGGCATCGTCTGGCCTTGTTCCAGGTACCACGGGTACCGTTCACCACCGTTCACGTACAACTTGTACTCGTTACAGAAGGAAATAGTTCGGTCACCTGTAGCACCGATGGGGTAATGCGAACCACGTTTGATGTTGTGTGCATTCGGCAAGACCCACGGCAGGTAAGCTTCCGAGTCAATGTCCGTTGGAGAGCCTGAAATCACGAAGACACGCTGGGCTTCCAGTTTTGGACTCTCTGTGGCTGCTGGGGTGATGGTGCCGTTCGGGTACTCGGTACGGAGGGTGGTGTCGTACCGGAAGTCTCGAATGTGATACCAGACCCGCTTGGTGTCTTTCAGGCCGTACTTGTTCGTGACCGTCAGCGTAACGAGGAAAGGCTTGGTCAGGGTGTAGGTGTGGCTAGGGTCACGTTCAGTGGAGGTTGTCCCGTCACCGAAATTCCACTCGTACTTCAGATCGGTGTCGAAGGACTGGAAGTTGCGTGGATCATCCTTGGAGTAAAACGCACTGAATTGAACGGTGGCACTGGACTGCCCCACGCCAATGGTTGACAGGGGCGCACCCGCCAGGTCTGATCCTGTCCAGGTCAGTTCCGCTTTCGGAGCGCGTTGCCAGAAGGTATGCCAGGCAGTTTTCTTGAAGATCACGCGGTTTGGTTCGGCGGCCTGGGCGGTCATCTTGCCTCTGTTCAGGCTCTGTTGACCCAGGGTGGCGGCCCGGTTATCACGAATGGTCAGGGTGTAATCGAAGGTGCCGATGCCAGCGTAGGTATGAGAGACCTTAGAACCATTCTTTGTCGCCGTTTGATTGTCCTTGTCTTCCAGGGTGTACTCGTAGGTCAGGCCTGGAATCTCTTCACCGGCATCAAACTTGGCGGTCAGGGAGTCACTGCGTCCACCCTTGTCGACCAGTTTTGCCACATTGATGGCGGCCACCTGCGTTTTGAATGTCTTGGTGGTGCCTTTGGCATCCTCGTAATTCAGCGTGACCGTGTACGTGCCTGGCGTCTTGTAATCGTGCTTAACCGCGTCCCCAGTGGCCGTGGTGCCATCCCCGAAGTTCCAGCGGAAGTTCTTCCCGGTGTACGCGTCATCACCCAGGCGGTAAATGTCGAAGTAAGCCGTATCATCTGCTGTGAACACCGGGAATTCCAGTGCAATCGGTGAACCGTACGTCATGTCCGGTGGGATAGGTACAGCATCGTCATTCGTTCCGCTGACCGTGACATCTCTGGTCACAACTTTGGCTTCACCACTCAGGTTGGTGTAGGTCAATTTCACCTGGAAGGAACCGGCGGTCGGGAAGGTGTACGTGGTTTTCTGCCCGCTGGCAATCTGGGTGGTGCCGACAAACCACTTGAAGTCGGTTCCGGCAAGGCCCGAAGCGTCCAGGGTGGTGGCCTGTCCCAGCACCGGGGCGCTGGGGGTTATCATAAAGTCCTGTGCGCCCTTGGGAGTGAAGCAGAATTTATCCACCATGGTGTAGCGCGGGGCCTTGTTTCCCGCCAAGTTCGTTCCCAGGTCTGGCCGGTTGGTCGGCATCAAATGCATGGCCAGGTTGGCCGCCACTTGCGGCACCTTGGACGGGTCAGTCTCCTCACGCACCAGTTTGCCACCGACATACATCTTCAAACTGGTGGGCGTCCATACCCACTGGTGGTGCTGGAATCCTTGCGCCATATTGACGCCGGTATGAACCCCGACGCTGTTCTCGGGCTGATTGGTGCGCAGCGTCGTGTACAGCAGGTAATCAGGGATGCTGTAGCCGTAACGGAGTTCAATCAGCGTATCTGGCAGCAGGTTGCTGTCGGTGTCATCAGTCTCCCCATAGAGGTTCACGTCAGCGAGCGTGCCGTTAGCACGTGCGCCTGGGACGGCGGGATTTTTGGAGGTGCTGGCGGGACGCATCCAGAAGTCGTAAGTGCCGAAGCCCATGGCCGCCACTGAGCGGAACACCGCGCTCCGGTAAACGGCGGGGGTGGTCGTGCTCTTCACGTCGCCACTCTCTTGATTGAGTTTCATGACCAGGTAACCGTTCTCGACGGTCAGGTTGCTGGGTTCGAAGGTGCCAGCGCTGTTGAGGGAACGCCAGTTGGCGTTCACTTTGTAGGTTTCCCATAGATTGGTATTGAACGAATTGAAGTCGTCACAGAAGGGCGCGGTGAGTTGTTGTCCCCTGAGCTTGTTCGTTCTGGGGATGGGGTAGGGTTGCCCGGTTTTCAACGAAGAAGGCGGTAACGCGGCTTTCCCTGTGGGCGCAGTGGATGATGGGGAAAATTGACCGCAGCTGGCGAGCAGAACGGTCATCAAAGTGGAGGCGAGGGCAAATTTCCGGGGAATGGATCGGCGTGACATAGTGACTCCCTTGAGGATGGAACGGAGAACTCCTGGGAGTGGGCCTACGGAAATTTCGTTAGGGACAGCAGGAGTTGAACGTCGTTCAACCCAAGATACGAATGTGGTTTTCATCCTCCTGTCATATTCGGCTCATATACCCCTAGTTTATTAATAAAGTATTAATGGAGTGTCTGTCTGGTGTCTTGACCAGCGTCTACTTGGCCTCGCACGAGACGTCAAACAGGAACCTACGCTTAGCCCCTAAGCACACCCGATTTATGACCTGTGAAACAGTGTTGAATTCGAGTCGCAGACGGTTTCTCGTTACAGGAACCTCGTTTCTGCACACTGAAAAGCTATACCCTCATCATCCACTCATTGCAGTTGGTGCAATTTCGCTCCTTCGCTACGTTAAGCCCTATTCCAAAGGACTTTCTCTCACCTAACACTCTTTAGATGACATTCTCAACGCTTGGGGGTGGGTCGTGGGGCCTTCGGGCTGCTGTTTGGCCGAAGGTCACGCGGCGCGCAGTCGAGCGTCTTCCGGTGGTTGATGATGGTTAAGCCGTCGCTCTGGTGCGACTGGTCAGCAGGGCCGGGGCGTGCCGCATATGGCTGCCCCACTCGCTGCGATCCACCTCAAAGCGGGCAAGCTGGGCGGCGAGGGCCTGTAGTCCCTTCCACCCGCCTTTAATGGCCTGCCAGATCAACCCGGCGTAGTAGCTCCGGCTGTGGTCGTCATCGAGGGCGGCAGCAATGCTGGCCGCCGTGTGGTGAACCAGGACGCGGCGGCGGTCTGGATCGGCTTCATCAGCAATCAGGGGAAGGTCGTAAATCACTGATTGCATCGAGGTTTTTTCATCTTCGCGGAATATGTCGGGGTCAAGAGAATAACGGGGATCGAGGAATTCCTGGCCCCCTCCGGGGGTAACGGCCCAGGCCTGGCAGACCCGAAACGCGGTTTGTTCGGCGTCGCCTGCGGCTCCTCCCGGAAAAGCACTTGACTCCGACATATTTTTTTCTGCGTTGTAGAGGGCTTTGATCTGTTTAGCGTAGCGGTAGGCTGTGCGGCCTGCTGCCCGGTCGGCGTCCAGGTTCCGGTAACGGTAATGCAAGTCGGCGTAAGTCAGGCGGGCGACGTGGCCGGGTTGCAACGCCACGGCATACACCGTCCCGGTGTTGCGGGTTTCCAGCTCCCCTGTGCTGGTATTCAGGTGTTCACCCTTATGTTCGCGGGTGTCGATCAAGCCCATGCCCTGAAGTTGCTCGTTCCATCGCTCAATGGTCTTGGGATCGACCCGCAGCGCTGCCGCTAGGAGTTCGTTGGCGGTGTGTACGGTCTCTTGTGCGGCGTTGGGTTTATGGTCGCTGCGCTCAGCTTTGTAGACGGCGAGCAGGTGCAGTAACCGCCACAGTCGGATCGCGCCCTCTGTCCCGGCTCCCTTGCCGCGTTTCGGGCGCAGCTTCTCCAGCCGTTCGGCCCCGGCCACCTCGTCGGCAGCCAGACGCTTGGTCGGTTCCAGGGTGGCTGCGATGGTCTGAATGTGGACGCGGGCGCTCTGCGCGGCGTGTAAGCGGCGCTGCGCCTCCTCCAGGCTGGCGGGTATTCCCTCGATATGCTGCGCCACTCTCTCGGCCTCCAGGTTCTCGACGATCTCCGCCAGCTCTGCACACTCGCGGGCCAGCCAGTCGGCAGGGGTACGAGTCCCCTCATCGGGATTTGAAGTGGCCTCCCTGGGCTTCCTTTGGCCTTCCTGGGAGGGGATGGGCTGCCGTTCAGTCACCCCCGGCACGCTTGCTGAAACTGCACCAACTAGCGCACCAGGCGCGGCCTCCGGCGTGAGCATCGCCAGAAATCGAGCGGCCCGGTCTGCCTGACTGGGGGTGAGGGGGGTCTTAATTGTGTCGGTATCTAGAAATATGTGGGCGTTTTGCCCTACTATTTGGATAGGGCTGCCCTGCTCTAGGTTTTTCATCTGGCGATGTCCTTGGGTGTTGGGGTAGTCAGGTTAGGGGTTTGCGAGACCACCTAGCCAAACTTCGAGCTTCAGAGTAGCACCCCGGCGCGAGTCGGGGTGCTACCTGTTTCGCTTCATTCGAAAATTTACTGTTCTGGACGGCAGAAAAAGACCAAAACGCATAACATTGATTTTGCCTGCATATCGCCCTATAATTGAGAAATCAAAGCGGCCTTCGGGTCGCTTTTTCCGTCTTTCTTCTCATTTCCTGCCAACCGCTCCAGAAAACACTCAGGAGAGGCCATGCCCAAAACCCCCAGAAGAACGAGCCAAAACCTGAAAGCACCGCCATCCACGCCTGACCCTGAGAAGGAAGGGAAGGCCTTACAACTGGCCCAGGAGCGGTTGCTGGCCCGGCGTCAGGCGTTGATTCCGCTTCAGGTGCTCGATGACTGGCCCTTCTCGCCCTTTCAGGGCGAGGAACAGCTTCCACGCGAGCTGATTGGGCGGAATCTGACCCAGATTGCCCAGCAGCCCCGATTCTGGCTCCGGCGCTGGGCGGCCCACTGCCTGCAACAGGTGAGCCTTTCTGAATCGCAGTTCGTCACGGTGGATCGTCAGGGGTGGCATGACTTGCAGTGGTACAGCGCGGCCACCGCTGAGTTGAACTGGCCCAGCCAGGGCGGGCAGCTCATCGTGAACTACTCCAGTGCTGGCTTCACGCTGGAACCGATCATCCACGTGGAAGATGATGAAGAAGGCTGGGACAGGCAGCGGCACCTGAGGTTTAATGACGAGGGTGAATGGCGCTGGGGGAGAAAAGGTGGCCTCTGGCAGCCTTACCTTGTTTTCCTGACACCTGCACGCCCCCAACGGCGCTTCAGATAGAAGTCTTCCAGTCTCCAAAATGTCGGATCAACCGCAGAAAGCTGTTTCCATCAGGAGGTCAGCAAAGAGGGAAGGGACAAGGTCTCCGGCCCCCCCCCTTTATGCTGACCCTCAGTAGTCCATGCCGTGGTCGCGTTGCCGTTCCTGTTGGCGCTGTTTCTGCTGACCCAGGTTGAAGTCCTCTGGGTCAAGTTCCAGCGGTTTCCCGCCGGGGTGTTTTTGTTGCTGCTGGTCGTCGTCGCGGTCATGAGTCAGGCCCAGTTCCCGGCCGAGCTGCTGTTCGAGCCCGTACGCCTGGTGCTGGAAGTGAACCAGGTCGCCTTCAGCGCCCCTTCTGAGTGTCGTGTCCGTCCCGAAGCAGACGTGGACATGGATATTTCCCCCTTCCTGCTGATGGACGGCTACCGCGTAGATTTCAGCATCGGGTCGCCGCTCCTGCACTGCTTCAGCCACAAGCTGCGCGGCTTGTCTCTGGTCAATCTCCGCTTCCCCTGGGAGCTGCGTGGTGAAGGTCAGGTGTTGCTGGTACTTCGTCTCCGTCTCCTCGATGCGGGCCACCGCCTCCTGTCGGTCAGTCTCTGAAAAGCGCCCATCTTCCAGCTTGTAAAGCTGGGTGCGCTCCTTCTCGTCCATGTACTTCACCGCGCTCCCCGCCCTGGCCTTCCCGCCGTTGCTGGTCTTGGTGTAGTTGTTCCCGCTGCGGTCTGGAATAGACCGCACCACGCGCTGCGTGCTGCCCATGCGGGCCATCTCAGCGCCCAAACAAGCCTTTGGGCTTGTTCCTCAGTTCTTCCTCGGTGTCGTCCAGTCGGTCTACCGCTTTGGTCACCGTATTCTGCATGGACTTGATTTGCTGGTTCAGGCTGTTCAACACCTGCACGATTTGATTTTGCTGCTGTTGAAGTTGTTGCACCTGGGCCGTCAGTGCGTCCACCTGCTCTATCTTCTTGGTCATTTGGTCGGTTGACTCTCTAACCTTCATCAGCAACGTGGGGTCATCGTGGGCCATGCTGCTAGAAAGTTCCTGAATAGCGGCGCGTATCTGCGGTGTCGGTTCTTTCAGATAGTGAACCGCGTAGTTCCACGCGAGGTCATAGTATTTATTGCTCTTTTCCTTGTCCCAGGTTTTTTGCATCAGCAGATTGACCATCTGCCGGGTTGCTCCACTCTCTATGCTCGTTCTGGCCAGTAGTGAGCGTACCCGGTTGAACTGTTCATTCAGGGCCACCCGGACTTCTTCGCGCAGTGTCTCGCTTTGCTTCTCAAAAGACAGTTTGAGAATATCTGTCGTCATCACCCGACGGTCTTGAAGGCTGTACCGCTCTAGGACATTGGCACAGTACGCTGAGATTTTTACCCCCGCTTCTTTCGCCATGAGCTCCAGTTCTGCGGCGTGGTGTGGCTCAAGTGTCACCGTCACGCGCACAGGCTTCTGTCGGGGTCTTCCTGCGGTCTTTGTCATGCTTGAGTTTATGCCATTTTAGAGTTGCACGAATTAAAAGTAATAGTGCTGGCGGTTTTTCCCCTCAGAAACGATGTTTCTGAGGCAAGATGCACGACAGTGCTAATCTTGCGTAATCTCCAACAGGGGCCAAAGATTCGCCGCTCACTGCCACCACTCTTTTGCTGGGGCGTTTGCATCTGGGGAGTTACTCTGTGGGGGCTTGTTGGTCGGTTTTTTGGGTCGGTTCGGCCTTTTGGGTTCTGGCTTTCCGCTTCTTACGCTTCGGCTGCAACGATTCCATGTATTTCTGAGCCATCTCGTCAAAGCTCACCTGGCCGCTTGCCAGTTGTTCGGGTGTTACAGCGTGTGGGTGGTACTTCTTCTTCTTGCCCGACAAGTCGGCCAAAGTATCCCGCACCCAGGCGTCAAAGACGGCTTCGATCAGCAGATTGGGAACTCGCAGCGGCCCACCCTTTCTGGGAATGTCTACCCATTCAAACGTCGGGACAGCCCGCCAGTGTCCTTCTCGAATAGCCCTCTTGATTCGCATATAGGCCGCGTACTGCTTATCGTCTGGAAACTGGGGCAGAACTTCTTTCAGTTCGGTGTAGTTGGTGAAGGGCTTATAGGGCTGGTTTTCCATACTGGAAGTATGTCACCTCGACCTCTCTCCATCCTTAGCTTCCGGTATTCAGGGCTGTGCTGATGACTGGGCCGCTCCCATTCTCGGGTTCCAGAATTAATCTGGCCCGGTAGCCTGCCGCTGTCGCGTACCGCGCCACGGTCAGCAGTTCCGCGTTCTCGCCTTTTTCGATCTTGACCACCGCCGACGCCTGTACCCCCAGCCGTCGCCCCATCTCACGCACGCCCAGGTGCTTCGCGCCCCGCATAGCTCCCAGAGCGGCCCCAATCGTCTTGGCAGTGTGCAGCTCCTCGATGTGCCCCTCCAGGCCGTCCACATCCAGCTCTGACACCATCTGCGCGGCGGCGCTGCCCTCGGCAGGTACGGGGACGTCTCCCATCCCGGCCACTTCGTTCAGTAGTGCCAGCATTTCAGCATCTGGCAAACCGTCTAAGTTCAATTCTCTCTGCCACTCCTGCGCCGTTTTCATTCCTCACCCCCGTTTCCTTCTTCCTGCCGTTTCGCTGTGTAGTCCCGGTAAGCCCGCAAGGCTTCCATCAGCAAGTGACGGCTGGCCTCGTCGTCGTCCTTGACCTCAGCCCCACACAGCACCGGAACCCCATCCACCCGCCAGAAGAAGTACACCCGCGCCCCACCCTTCTCGCCACCCCGTGAACGGGTTTTCAATTCCCAGAGGGGCAACCCCTTGAGAGGGAGGGCATAGCGAGAATCCCGGCCCGATGCTTTCAGGTCGCGCACCATCCGGATGATGGCCGTGACGGCGGCCCGCTGACCTGCCGCTCGCATGGCCAGCAGGTCGCGCACCACCAGGGACTGTGTCCCATCGGGTGTGTTGACCTGCAACACTCGCGGCATGTGTTCACTTTAAGGTAAACACACCAGGTGAGCAACCTGGCCTGAACTTCAGCCCCTGGCTTTTGTCTGCACTTACAGGTCGGCGGCCTCCTGGATCGTGAGTTCCTGTTCGGCAGACAGGATGGTGAGCGCCTGCCCGGTGCCGAGTTGCTCCAGCAGTCACGACATCAACGGGACCGCCCGAAGACCTGCACCCAGTAAGTCGCAAAGATGGTCTTCTCAGTGCCATTGCCTACCGCACCTCCAAAATGAGTCCAGTGCGAGTCCATCATGTTCTTGCAATGCTCGGGACTGGTCAGCAGTTGCTTGACGGCTTCCTGGGCCGTCAAAGGGCCATAGGCGATGTTTTCTCCTGCCGTGCCGACGAAGCCGAACTGCTCGGCACGCTGCTGCGCCCTGGTGTGATCGGTGGGGTTTACGTGTCCCCTGAAATCCAGGGTGATCATGTCCCGTACATGTCTGGCCGCCGCTGATTCCAACCTGGTGTCCCATTTCAGCGGCGGCACCGCATTCATGAGCACGCCGCCACATTTCTGTCCCTGAAAGCGGGCCTTGTTGGTGGCCGCCAGGAAGTCTTCCTGCCAGCGCCGGGAGAGATCGACCCAGGCGGGACGGGCAAAGACGATGGCGGCTTTGATCCCGTCGGTGGCCAGGCCATATTCGGTGAACTCCTGAAAGGAGCCGCAGCGCTCCAGCAGGCTGCGCCCGATCCACTGCTGGTCACCGTTGTAGGTGACGCGCACGCCGTTGGCCGTCTTTGCCCGATAGTGTTGCCTGGCCAGGGCGTCCTGGGTCGAGTACCCCTTCAGCTGGTCAAGGGCGGCCTGGTTGAGTGGCCCGCTCAGGGTCAGCCTGACGCCGCATTTCCCGAAGGCCGCCTGAACCGTGCGGTCGAGCTTGTCGGCGGCAGACACCTGGGCATGGGCCACAGGTAAGGAAGTAAGGGTCAGGAGAAGCGTGATCCGCCGCGCGTGAGATGGCATGACTTCTGACGATAAATCTTGTTCCTCTCCAGTGCCTTGCACTTTCCCGCACCTGGAAGCTGGGTAAGCTGTGATTGGGCTGGGAGCAGCAGTCTGTCGGCGATTTCCCTGGTGGGTGAGGAGAAGCTGGTGAGAAACGAAAAGGCAGGGGAATACCTGTTCATTCCAGATATCCACGGGCACCTGTCGCGCCTTCAGGCGGCCCTCGCGGTGGCCCGGCGCTTTCCGGAAGCGCACCTGATCTTCCTGGGAGACCTGATCGACGACAGTCCACGCCGCCGCACCGCCCGCAGGGACTACCGGGAAAGAGGCGTGGCCGATGATTCCAGAGAAGTTCTCCGACAGGTGCGGGAACTCCATCAACAGGGAAGGGCTTCCGTGCTGCTGGGAAATCACGAAGTGTTGGCCTGTAACACCATCCTCGATGGTGACTGGGGCATGCAGGAGATCTGGTGGAGGAACGGGGGCCGGGAGACCGCCGCAAGTTACGGCTGGCGGTGCCATGGGGAAGCGGGTGTTCTCGCGGAGGATCTTCAGTGGCTCCGGGAACACGGCCGGCTCTGGTTGGAGGTCGGCCCGGAGGGAAGAAAAGTGCTAGCCGCCCATGCCACCCGACCAGCACCAGGCCGGGTCGCCACAGGACTTGACCGCCCTGAACATCTGCTGCCTGCCGACGAATTCGATCCGGTGGTCTGGTATCCACTGGGAGAAGACCAGCAGCCACCCTTCCTGCACGCCTTGCCGACTGGATTCCAGGCCAGCGTGCACGGGCACATGGAAGCCGCGAAGGTCAGGGAACTTCCAGGGCCGGATCGTCTCCCGGCCATTCAACTCGATCTGCACCCTGGTCGGGGGAAAGTGGCGGTGCTGCACCTCTCCCCTGCTGGCGAACGCCAGGTGATCCTCCAGGGCATCAGTTAAGCCAGCCACCCGCTGGCCGGGTGGCGTGGCCCTGGTCGCAGCAAGGTGGCCGGGTGGTGGCCGCGCCTGCGGGGGGCGCGGCACGGGGCAGAGCAGGCTGAACAAGGTTGCCGCCCGACTGTCCCCCGCCCGCGCCCGCGCTCCCTGACATTCCACTGGACGCTGATGCCCCGTCAAGGACGGCCCTGCGGCCTGAGCATCGCCCGATGCTTTTCTGGGCGTCACGCGGCTCGCCGCAGGCGGTCAACCTGGCCCCTCCAGGCAGCAAGAAAGTCTGGCCCCCAGGGCGCCTTTGTAGCAAAGTAGGAATGTAGCGATACGGCATTGTGTACGCCCGCCCTGCCGCCGCGCTGCCCTTGAATGCCACCTTATGTCAGAATCTTTTGTAGGTTTGTAGCAAAGTAGAAATGTAGGAATACAGGAATACAGCAAAGAAGACCGGTAGACTGGTGAGGATGAAGCCCCGCATTGCGATCATGTCGCGCAAGGGTGGCGTGGGGAAAACCTCCACCGCCATTCACTTCGCGGCCCACCTGGCCTATCAGGGCCAGCACACCCTCTTGATCGATGGCGATGACCGGGGATACGCGACGACCTGGGCCCGGCAGGGCGGCATGCCCTTCGAGGTGGATGGAGTGGGCGGCCTGATGCGGGTGGGGGAATACGACGCGGTGGTGATTGACTCGCAGGCCGACCCCAGTGAAGCCGAGATCACGAC
This sequence comes from Deinococcus fonticola, assembly GCF_004634215.1. NCBI lineage: Bacteria > Thermotogati > Deinococcota > Deinococci > Deinococcales > Deinococcaceae > Deinococcus > Deinococcus fonticola. The sequence continues at coordinate 11,683 of NZ_SMMH01000053.1, forward strand.
TCTGGGCCGCAACGTCTCGCAGATCGTGCTTCCCGCCGTGCCGGAAGCGCAGGCGGTCAGTGGCCTGGCCCAGACGGTGGGTGTCCTTGACCGGGCGGGGGTGCCCCGGGAGCGGCTGGCGGTGCTGCTGACCATGGATACGCGGGTCGGCACCGCCACCAGGGAAGCGAGGGAAGCCCTGGAAGGGCTGGGCTTGCGTGTCCTGGGGCAGACCATCCGGGATACCGTGGCGTTCCGCCACGCCAGCGGTCAGGGTGTGCTGGTGCACCGGGTGGGGAACACGGCTGGCAAGATGGCCTGGCTGGATTACGAGACGGCGCTCAGGGAGCTGCTGGCATGACCAACAAGTTTGCTGCGCTGGCCGCGCAGGGCCTCGATGACAGCCGTCAAGAAAAAGAAGAGACCCCGCAGCAGGGGAGGGGAGAGGAACTGGCCGCGCCTGGTGGGCCATCGCGCATGCTGGGGGGGAGGGTGCCGGACAGTCTCTTCAAAGAATTTCAGTACGCGAAAATGGCCGCCGAGACGGCCACCGGGATTCGCCGGGTCACCACTGAGGACGCTGTAGCGGCGTTCGTGCGGATGCTGCGAGATCCGCAGATGGTCGAGCGCTGGCACGAGGAACTGCTGGAAGTCAGGAAAAACCGGTAGCGGTATCCTTACACCAGCCACTCGTAGGCGATGAGCACGATGTCGGCCACCTGCAAGACTTGCGGCGTGACCTGAGCCTCTGGCAGATCCAGCAGCAGGCTACCGTCCACCAGGAAGGCCTCCAGGGCTGCTGCGCTGTCCTCCGTGCGCACGCGCCCCAGGTCAGTCACGATGGCTTTCAGGATGGGGTCACGCTCGAACCCGCTGAGTGACCGGTTTTCGATGCTGTGGAGCAGTCTGGCATGCTGCTCGGCGTCTAGCACCGCACGGACGTGCATATCTGAGAGCCAATTCCCCAGTGGGTTCTGGCAACTTAACTTCGCCGAGGTAAAACGACCCGAAGTGCAGCCTGAGTTTCAGGCTGCTTGTTGCAACGCTTCATGCCATACCCGCATTGCGGAGGTCTGATTCACTCGTCTTTGACTGGCTGGGACTGTGGTTCTGGTCTGGCGATGAAGATTGGCAGTGCGGGCGTGCAGAGCGAGGAATTCCTGAGTTCGTCGTCGTCTTTTGAATCCGAT
>NZ_SMMH01000054.1 GCF_004634215.1 Deinococcus fonticola
GGGCGCTGAGGAAGGGCCGGACATTCTGGTAGAGTCGGGGCACGTCCCCGAAGACTATTTTTGTCGTCATAAACAGAAATTGTCCCCTATCGGGGACGTTTTCTCATACTTTGTGTCAGGCCGTCAGAGCGGAAACCTCACTTGGAAATCCTCCATCTCCTCTTTTATAGACAGATAGAAAGTCAATTTCTCTCCCGCGTATCTTCTGTTTAAAGAATTCAGGAATGATTGACAGCTCAGGCTTCTTGAAACGATCTTGAAAGAAAACCAGAGGGTCAAAACCAATTGATGATGATTTATAGAAACCGTTTTGGAGATTTCTAGAGAGCCTTTGAAACCATTCGTGCTCAAATTCCTGGAAGTCGGGAATATTGCTATCGTTCTCTATCCAATAAGCAGGCTGCATTCTCCAGTAGAGGGCCAGGGCCTGAGCTTGGGTCGTCTCTTCGCTCTGAATGTAATCACTTGGCGTGCCCTCATGGACGTCCAGATCGGCGCTGAGCAAGTAGGCGAGATCTATCGCTTCTGCCTCTTCTGCTCGTGCAGTTTTGTAGGCCGCAAAGAGTTGACTTTCGCACACTTCATAATAAATCTGGCCGAATTGAATGTAGAAGCTGGTCATGTCCCAGACCCTTCAAAATCGCGTTGCGACATCACCGGCAGGAGAGACAGGTGCTGCCAGATGCCTTCCGGGAGGACGCGCCATTCTGGAAAGAGTGGCCTGGGATTCGGCCCGAGCCAGAGCTGAGAGGGAACCTCAATACTCAGGTCAGAGAAAAGGCCCTCTGCGTGTGCCTTGAGTGCGAGATCACGAAACGCCTTCGAGGTCACTTCAAACGATTCAGCGGAGTCGGCGACTTCATCCAGTCTCCACAGAATCTGAGTGACGTTCCAGACTTCGAGTGGTAAGCCGTCGTTCCCTATGGGAAGCGCGTCAAAGTCAACCGCTCGGCCTTCCGTCGGTTCAAGGAAGAGAGCAGGAATGTCTTCTGGGACCTCAAAAACTTCAAACTGCTTGGTGAAGTAGCCGACAGGGTCAAAGGCAATGGTGGAAGGCGCATACCTGTTTTCCAGGTAGTTTCGATGCAACTCCCAGAAGCGGGCAAGGCCGTCCGTGTCTTCGAGTCCCTCTCCTGCTTCCCGCCAGGAATCCGGCTGCAGCATCCAGTAGAGGGCGAGCGCGACTGAGCGTGGCGTGTCAGCACTGTCGACGTAATGCTCGACCTGTCTCTCGTTGAAGTCGTAATTGGAATGGAGAACGAAGGCAAGATCGTACACCTCGCGTTCCTTCCAGCGCCTGGACAGGAACAGGTCGAGCAGCTCCCACTGGAGCCACTCGCCCTGGTGGGGTGAATAGAGATAGGTCATGACCTTGCCTGTCCTGATTCAGTCGCCGCTGATGGGTTGCGCTTCCTGCACCATCCCATCCGGCGCGGTGTCACTCACGCCGCTGGTCATATGGCCCCTGTTCTGACTTCCGACGCCGTGCGCGGCCCATTTGCCCTCGCGGCTGTTCAGGCGGTGCTGGATGGCACCCTCACGGTGGTGCGTTTCGCTGAAGCCGGCGGGTTCGATGCTGATGCGCTCGCCCTGCATCAGGCCGTAGATGCCGCTCTGGCCGGGTTCGCGGCGTTCCCATTCGGCGGGGACGGCCATGTCGGGGCCGGTGTAGTCGGTGGGTTCGGTGTACGCGGCGATGTAGCCCTCGAAGTTGCGCAGGATGAGCTTCTCGGGGCTGTGCGACAGCACGTAGTTGGGCGCGACCGGGATCTTGCCGCCGCCGCCGGGGGCGTCCACGACGTAGGTGGGCACGCTGTAGCCGCTGGTGTGGCCGCGCAGGCTCTCCATGATCTCCAGGCCCTTGCTAACGGTGGTGCGCAGGTGGCCGGCGCCGTGCACGAGGTCGCACTGGTAGATGTAGTAGGGGCGCACGCGGATCTTCACGAGTTCCCGCACGAGTTTCTGCATGATGACCGGGTGGTCGTTCACACCGCGCAGCAGCACGCTCTGGTTCCCGAGGGGCACGCCGGCGCGGGTGAGGCGGTCGCAGGCGTCGGCGACTTCCGGGGTGATTTCCTTGGGGTGGTTCACGTGGATGTTCATCCACACGGGGTGGTGCTCGGCGAGGGTGTCGCACAGTTCCTGCGTGACGCGCATGGGCATGAACACGGGGACGCGGGTGCCGATGCGGATGATCTCGATGTGGGGGATCTTGCGCAATTCGGCGAGCAGGCCGCCGAGCACCTTGGGCGCCAGAGTGAGGGGGTCGCCGCCGGAGAGCAGCACGTCGCGCACCTGGGGGGTGTTGCGCAGGTAATCGAGCTGGAGTTTGTACTCGTCGGGTTTAAAGGTCTCGGTGGGGTCGCCCACGATGCGGCTGCGGGTGCAGTAGCGGCAGTAACTGGCGCACTGCGTGGTGACGAGCATCAGCACGCGGTCCGGGTAGCGGTGCACCAGGCCGGGCACGGGGCTGTGCTTGTCCTCGGCCAGGCTGTCTTCCATCATGCTGGTGAACGGCTGGAGTTCTTCCTCGGTGGGGATCACCTGGCGGCGCACCGGGCAGGTGGGGTCTTCAGCGTCCATCAGGCTGGCGAAGTACGGGGTGATGTCCAGGCGGAAGATGCCCTCGGCACTGGCGCCTTTGCGTTCACTGTCGGTCAGCCGAATCACTTCTTCGAGTTCGGTGACGCTGTTGATGCGGTTTTTCAGTTGCCACTTCCAGTCGTACCACTGCTCGTCGGGCACGTCCGCCCATTTGGCGGCGCGGTGGTTGCGGGACAGCATGTGTTGACTGCGAACGGTTGCCTGTGGGTGGGTAGGTCGGGTCATGCTCGGCCTCCTTGGAGTTAAATATCCCTTCATTTTTCCTGCCTGGCGCAGTTTTTGGAATGCCCGGTCTGCCTGTCGGGTGGCACTTTGGCGCAGCAGATCCTTCTCGATTGCTACTCCTGACTTTTCAAATGCTAGGCTGAGGGGATGAGACAGTTTGGCGGCTCCCTCGATCCACTCGATCACCGAATTCTGCAGGAGTTGCAGGTGGATTCCCGCCTCAGCATGCGCGAACTCGGCCGCCGTGTCGGCCTTTCCGCCCCCGCCGTCACCGAACGCGTGCGTCGCCTCGAAGACGCCCAGATCATCCTGGGGTACGGCGTGCGCGTCGCCGGAAAACCCCTCGGGCGCACCATCACCGCCTTCATCGGCGTGAAGGACAGCGGACGCAACGACCCCACCCTGGTCAAGTGGGCCACCCGCCACGACGGCGTGCTGGAATGCCACAGCGTCACCGGGGACAACAGTTGCATCCTGAAAGTCGCCGTACCCGACGTGGCCGCGCTGGAAACCATGCTGGGCGAACTGATTCAGATGGGCTTCACCTGCGATACCAGCATCGTCCTGAGCACCCCCCTGGAAGGCAAACTGATGCTGCCGCCAGCCTGACCAGCAGGCAGCCCCCACACTCACATCAGGCGCATGAAGCCGCGCGGGTCAGGATCAATCGCCGCCAGCCACCACAGCACCTCACGCCCGCCGTACTCCACCCGGTACACGTGCAGGGTCGTCTCGCCCGACTGCACCCACCAGTGCTCCCGCAGCGGCGTACTCAGGCCCCCTGTGCCCGGCCCACCCGTACAGAAGGTGCGCAGCACACGCTGCACCGCGAACGGCTGCCCCAACCAGACCACCCGCGCGGGATCACCCCGGCTGTCCACCGTGACATCACACCGCTCGGCCCGCATCCCCTCTAGCGTACCAGAACGAAAAAACCCACCCTGAGGGGTGGGGATTTCCGTGTTGGTGGGCGGTATAGGACTTGAACTATGATGGACTTACTCCAGCATTTTGTGGATGACATTGAATCAGAATCACTGTCCCCTATGAAGATACGAGACATTTGAACGTGCTGGACGTCCTTTGTCAGTATTCAGCGCGGGCCTATCTGTTACGACTTGGATATGAGTCATCGCCCACACGGTGCTATCTCGACATCCCGAACTGTCGCGTAACCGACTCCAGCGATGTTGTAGCCAGCGGGATGCAGTTCGTCAGTGGCACCTTGCCCAAGCAGGCCATGGATTTGATCTTCGATCGCAGGCCAACGGTCGGCCATGATAGCGGGCTGGCCGGCGAGATCAGGTGCGGGCTGAAGAAGCCACTGACTGAAACTCTTCGGGTTTATGGTCGTGCCTGAATCGTCAGGTTGTAAGACGACGTAGGATTCGTTCAGCGAGCGACCGCGATCATCCTGCCAGCGCAGGATGCTGCAAACCGCCGCACTTCCAGGAAGGGAGGTCTGGGCAATCTGACCACCAAAGCCATAATCAACTGCTTTCTGGAAGAGAACCTTGAGTAACTTGGAGTTCGCGTCTAACAGCATAGCTTTGGCCGTTCTGGCCAGAGTGCGATCGAACGCGACACGCTGATTCTGATTCAGGCGCAGTTGCTGTTGCAGGGATTCGCTGAGTTTAATGTCCCAGACTTTGCCACCGTACAGGCGTTGACTGATCGTTACGTCCAGGGCTTTGAACATTCCTTCGACGAAGGCAATGAGATGATCTTCGCCAATCTCCAGTTCACCGCGAAGGGCGTCAGGATCGAAGCCACTGGAGAATCGCAGTAAATCATTCTGCTGTTTAGCCGCTTGACGTGCTCGTTCAAGCGCTTCCTCGATTCGAGCTTGCGTGCGCTGTGGCGTATGGCCAGCTGCTTCGTCAAGAATCTGCTCGACGTCCAGAAAACTGGCCAGTTCCCCGACGATGTCTTCATGCAGGCCCTCACGGTACTCCTCGCCAACGGCCGCCATGTCCGTCGCCACGGCGTCCAAGCGTCCGTACATCTGCGCGAGGATCTCGTCGTCCAGGCTGCCCTGCACGTTCAAGTTGAAGACGACGACCGGTTTCTGTTGACCGTACCGGTACAATCGGCCCACTCTCTGGACGAGGCGCATCGGATTCCACGGAAGGTCGTAGTTGACCATAATGTGGCACTGCTTCTGGAGGTTGAATCCTTCGCCCCCGGCCTCAGTGGAGATCAGGAACTGACCGGTGTCCTCGAATCTTGTAATGGCGGCGAACCGTTCATCCAGGGACTGCCCACCATGAATGACGTCGACTTTACCTGGCGCAACTGCGGCCAGTGCAGCCACCAGGTAATCCTGAGTGGAGCGGTACTCCGTAAAGATCAAGACCCGTTCCTCTGGATTGTTTCTCAGGACGGTACCCACCAGCGAGGCTATAAAGGCCTGGAGTTTGGTGTCGTGTTGCCGCACCTGGCGGGCCTGCGAAATCAGCCCCTGCAGCATTTCGGTCTCCCCGGAAAAGAATTCCGTCTGTCCTCCATTGACGCGTTCTTCGTTCTCAATGAATGGGCTACTTTCATTGGCGTCCGCGTCAATGGTGGCGAGTTCAGCTTCTTCGCGAAGTCGGGTCTGTAACCGCAGCAGGCGGCGTTCCAGCGCCCCCTCAATGGCGGCCAGGCTCGACGCCGCCAGTTTCCGGTAGATGGTCATCACAAAGCCGATGGCGATCGTCCCTCTGCCGCCGAGTCGGCTGGCTTCGTAACCGTGTCGCAAATATCGGCGCAGGGCACGGTCGAACAGCTCCTCTTCTTCATTCTGAGGAGCCGTCACCGAACGGGTCAGTTTACCTTTGAAGATGAAGTTCCCTTGCAAATCGGTGACATCGGCTTTCCGATTCCGAATGACCATGCCAGTCAGGATCTGCGGTTCCATCCTGAGTTTAGCAATTCGCTCGCGCCAGATTTGCCCGGGTCTCAGGAGTTCAAGCAGTGCTTCGAATTTGTCCAGATTGCCCTGGTGCGGTGTCCCGCTCAGCAGCAACACATTGTCCGTCATGCTGCGCAGCATTGAGGCCAGGTGATAACGGTCGGAAGTCTCGTACGTCATTCCGTACAGGCTGCGCGAAAGCCTGTGAGCCTCATCGAAGATCACCATGTCCCACCGGCCCGATTCTCTCAGTAAGTCAATGTGCCGCTCATGCTTGAAACGATCCATGGATCCGATGACCACGTCATACAGCGGCCATTGTGCTGGGTCGCTGATCTCGAAGTCGCGCCCATAGATCACTGCACGGTCAAAGCCGAAGCGGGTGCGCAGTTCGGCCTGCCACTGTTTCGTCAGGCCGGCGGGCACCACCAGGAGGAAGCGTCGCAGACTTTGCTGCCGAAGTGCTGTCAGCAACAGGCCCACTTCGATGGTCTTGCCCAGGCCAACGTCGTCCGCAATAAGCCAATTGAGGTTGCCACTTTGAAGAATGCGCCTGACCAGGTGCAACTGGTGGGGCAGTGGATCGATGTCGACCTGCGCCAGTGCCCCGGTGGTACGGTTCCAGTGTTGCAGGGCCAGAGCCAGTTGCCGCAGACGGAACCTCTCCGCAAATCCGCCTGGCGGTTGGATACCTTGCTCGAACATGGTCTGGGCATTCCAGGCCGGTTCAAGGTTCTCCCACGGTAACCAGTGCCGTTCGGCACTTTCCCAGAACTCGACCAGAACCTGCTCGACTCCACCCATAACCCTTAGTTGCAGAACTCGCCCTTCACCCAGCGACAGGCGCAGGCTGCGGGGACGATCCATCACGACTTGACCAACCTGCAGCCCGCAACGCACGTCCTGCCGGGCTACCCTGACCGATTGGCCGTCAGCCCAAGTGACGTTCAGATTATTGCCGGAGTGGCCGGTCACCACGCCGTACTGTCCAGTTCGCACATGCAGTACATGAGACCCGGCTACCGGTGTCAGCATTGGGCCTCCCGGGTGCAGAGCCAGTAATCGAGATCAATGTTCGTGTCGATCTCCAGGAGAATGAACCCTAAGCGCTGTGAAAATGCCGGATAATCCCGTCTGGAACACCTTCGCTCGGCGTAGTCGAAGAACCGCTCGATCAGGAGTGTCATTTCATCAAAGCAGGGTACTCCGGCACACTGGCGAATCAGTCGCAGGGCTAATGCCCACGGCAAACTGTCGTAACGACTACTGTACGGTGCCTGATAGTGAATCTGATCATGCCAGTAAGACCGCAACTGGAGTACCAGCTCAAACTCGTCGGGTGTCATGCCCAGCGCAATTTCCCGTTCAATACTTTCGCGTAACTGCCCCCACCGCTCGCGGTCAAGCGCGTCGGCCAGAAGCACAAACCCCCTCGCCCAGTTGTACTGTTCGCTGATTCGCACAGCCTCACGTTCTGCACGTTGACGCGAAGTTAAGCGCCGTGGAAGGAATGGTTCCTCATGGGCGGGAACCGGAGCAGCGCGGCCCCGACCAGGAAGAGCTGGACTGGGTAAGCGAACCGGCACTACCGGTGGCCTGGCCGGTTCGGTTTGCTTTGGCTCTCCAAGTGGTGCCGTGGGTAGCGGTACAGGCACGGGTGGACGGAGGGGAATCGGACGAGAGGGCTCGCTTACTGGCCAATCTGATGCTGGCAGTGCGGTCGCTGATAGCTGAGCGCTGCCGGGAATCTGTGGCAGAGCCTGCAGGTTTGGAGGAGGGACGTCACGGGCCTTGACCTGGAGTGGTGAAGGAATCGTAATCGGGGGCATAGCCGTGGCGTGAGCGGGAGACGATTGTGGAATGGGAGGCGGTGGTAGTTTCACCGTGGAACTTTTCTGTGGTTCGTTTGGCTGTGCAGGAACTGTCGACCCAGCACTCGATAGCGACGGTTCCTGGTGCGGAACCTTTACCTTGCCTGATACTGACGAGGTCAACGGCACATCGGCACCGCTGCCTTTCGCTGGCTTATGCCTTGTCGCCGAAGACTCCAGGTTGACTAGTTGTTTCGCTTTCTGGCCCTGACCTGGCAATGCTGGCTTCAGGGGCGACGGGAGTGGGGATCCTTGAACTGAAGCCATATTCGCATTGGGCACTGAAGGTTTAGGTACGGGTACTGAGATCGTGAATGAGCCATGGCGTGGCGCTGAAGTCACAACGGGGCGTGCCGGTGGTGACACCGGTGAGACAGGTTTGGCTTGAGTTTCAAGCGCGCCAACAATTTGACGGAGTGCATTGACGTTCTGCTGTTCCAGAGGCCATTCTGCCCAGAAAGGCGTCATCAAGATTTCTTGTTGATGAATGCGTTCCTGGGCCTGCTCCCACATGTTCCATAAGCGCTGGGCCTTGGCACGGGTCAGCCAGAGTCGGTTGCCTTCACCTGGATCGGCGGGTAAACCGTGAGTTCGCCGTAATTCCGTCCATGCTGTTGACCAACGCAGTTCAAGGCGCTCGTACTCCTCTTGAATTGCGGGATCCGTACGATCTGCCGTCGCCACCTGGCGTGCGCGGTTCCATAATGCGAAGGTCTCTACCAAGTGAGCTGGCAACGGCTGACTGACCAGCGCGGCCAATTGCAGTGCATTCCGTTGTGGCGCTGCCCATTCTTCCAACGCTTCAAGACACATCGCCGCTTCAGCAGCGGCCGAAGCATGTCTTAGAAGCATGGAACGGGCGGCAGCAACCTGGTCGGCTGTCAAGGTAGGAGTCTTGCTCAGTGGAGTGGCGGGAGAAACCGGCGCGGAGTTGCGGCGGACTTGTGCTTTCAAGGCCCCTTCCTGTGCCTGCTTTTCCTGCATACGGCGCTGGCTTTCAATTCTGGCCAACTCTTCAGCCTGGATAAGGGTTGCATGGCGTTGGCCCAGCAGGCCGATCAGGCTGTCCCGCTTGGACTTCCGTCGACGCGACTCAATTTGGCGTGCCCTCGCCTGCTGTTCTTCGAGGAGTGCGGCGCGTCGTTCGGCATCCTTCAGGTTGGAAATTCGGTGATCCAGAAGGACGAGAAACTCGTTATGTTTGGCGTTCTGCTGCTGTTCTTGCCGAACGAGTGCTGCTTCGGCATCGGGAATGAACTTCCGTAAAGACTCGACATCATGGAGAGACTCTGGCAGTTCACTCCAATTGCCCCTCAGGTTCCTGAGTGCGGTGTCCAGACGCTCACTTGCGGTATTGTTCGCCTGCCAGAGCTTCTGAACATTATCCCGTTGGGCGACAAGAGCCAGCCAATCCAGCCAATCAGGAATGCCATGGAGTTTCTGAGCCTCACTCCACGCCCTACTGGCGTCTAGTCGAGCGTCTTCCAATCGCTCTCGTGTGCCCTGGATGAGCACATTGAGTTCTCCCTGCCGTACCCGCAGTCGTTCACGCTCATCTTGCAACGAGACATTCTGTTCTACTTCATCGCGATGGGCGCGCTCCAGTAACCCGCTCACTTCGTTTGGTGTCGGAAGTGGCATTAGGCCCAACGATAGGGCTTTATGTCGAAAGGAGTCATGAGCCCGTCCGTGTGCTTCGCTGGCCTGATTCAAATCCCGTTGCAATGCCGCATTCTGACCGGAAAGAGTCGTCCACAGATTCGCCAGTTTGCGTCCTCGTTGATCTTCCTGTCGCTGACGAAGCTGCTGGAGGTGATCCTCGGCCTCTATGACTTTTACGGCCAGTTGGTGGAGACTTTCAAGGTTGCGGAGTCGGCTTTCGAAGCCCCTTCGTCTGTCTTGATCCACTTGCTGTAGCTGCTCGAGATGGCTGGACACCGTCTGCCGTTCGTGTGCCTGTACCTCCAGATCATGCCCAAAGCTCGTTTCAAGGTCGAGCAATCGCTGCTGCGCCACTATCCCTGCTTCCAGGGCTGGAGGGAAGTCAGTCAGGAGGATCTGGGCAAGTTGCACCCCGTCTCTTCTCGAACCCGCCCACTGGTGCAATGCCAGTTGGCATTCCTGAAAGGCCTGGAACTCAGCATCGTAGATGGCAAGCAGGTGCTTGAGGTTGAGCAAGGTTGTCTTACTCGGCAGCAGGAGAGCCTGGTCAAGTTGATTGGGAACAGCCTCGTCTCGGAGTAAAGTTAGCTCTCCTTGCACTTCGTCATCTAAACGTTCTGCACCAGTCATGGCGTGTCACCACGCCAGCGCTGATGAATAGACAGGGGATGAATTAAGCAAACGGTCACGCATGGTCTCCAGGTTTATGAGTTTCCCTTCAACGTATCAGAAAGGATTACTGGCACGTGCATAATTTGCCTTTGTCTGTCACCTGGCTGTCACACGGCCAAGCATAAACAATTGGAATAACAGAAAAACCTCGTCTAAGACGAGGTTCTTGTTGGTGGGCGGTATAGGACTTGAACCTACGACCCTTCGCGTGTGAAGCGACCCAGACGACAAAAAAATGTTTTGCGTTAGATAAATACCCTTCTAGACGGCATTTCTGCTTTCACGCTGCCTAGTGAGGTTAGGATATGACCGGACGCTTACTGTGTCAATCGAGATTTAATCGTTCTCTGATTTCGCGTTTTGCATCCTGTATGCCCTGGTGATAGGCGCAGCTTAGAAGCCACGCTACTTCCAACGCTTCCCGTTGTTTGGTTTCTCCACCTAAAACAAAAAGTGTTTGTGGATCGAAGTCTTCGTCTACTACCTGCACTAAAAAGTGACTGTAGCACTTCCCCTCGTAGCTGGTTTCTTCACTGACCGTGAAAGGGTGCATGTGCTGTCCAGCTTCGTAAGTTGCAAAGTCTAGGTCGTTGGAAAGCCACGCCCTTTGTAAATCTCCAAACTTCAACCTGATAACACGCTTCATCATCTCGTCGGCACTTCGTTTCTCCATGAGACATTATGTCGCCGCACCCTACACAGCCGGGACTGCTTCCCCTGGCGTCCTGGCTTGCTGAACGCTTAGAGACTGGGCGCACAAAGCATTCGCCTCAGCCTAGAAGCCTGGTTGCCCAACGAGGACAACGGGGGAGGGGTAGACGCCTGACCTTGCCCGTAGGAAGCCTGTGAAGGCCAGTCCAATGAAGATCGAAGGTAAAGACACCCGGCGCAGATGCCGGGTGCTTTCATTTGGTGCGTATCGGGCGTCCTGTTGTTTACAACGGCGCGTTGGTTTGGAAGGGTACGCCTGATACCCCCACCCCCCGGAATCGCCGGGACACGTATTAAAGAAAAGCCCCACCGGGTTTGTCTCGGTGGGGACTTTCGGGACACACTTGTCTTTCTCTGAAGCGTGGGTGCTTCGTGCTGCTGCCCTCTTTCTATCAGGGTTTTCTTTGGCAAGTCGTTGAACATTTTTGCAAGCAGGGCAACCCTTAGTGGACAAAGTTGTCCTATTGAATTATTTGAATCTGTCGGCTATTATTCACATAATCCTTTATTGTGATTTGTTTACGGTAAGTCAATCGGTATGATTCGCGCCGATGGAATTTTCTCCCATTGCGCGAGGGTAATTAGTTTTCCGGTTGCGTTGCTGTGAGACTTACTATTCTCGAAATGCTTCAGCGTGCGCAAATGCTTCCGAATGTAAGCCCTCAGCTTTTCAGATTTAACAACGGCAGCGTATCCCCAACGAGGGAAGTGAACAACGTACCAGTCAGCTTTTGTTGAACCTAGACCGGACAGTACGCGCTATCCCTGCCTAGTTTCCCATAGTTCGATGGGAATGTTGTTGGTCTTGTCGGGATACCAGTCGGTCTTGACCTCATACGTCCACGTCATCCCGTTGTGGATGGTCTACACGTCATAGTCGGGGAAGTCGCCCATGCGTGGCGCCTCCGTGACCGTGTGACCCTGTTCAACGAGGAATGCCGTCCAGCGATATTCGCCCATCTTGCCCAGCAGGTTTGACTGTCCACCGTCTTTGTAGTTCCTGCATTGAAGGAACAACAAGAATTTTTCGTATGCAAGGGCGAACTATCCTGCCTGAAGGTAGTTCAGTATCCGTGTTTCTAAGGTCGCCTTGCCTTCAATGGACGATTCGGATTTATTCGGGTCACGTTCCCAGCGTTCAGCACGTTCCTAGATTTTTAGTGCTGGCTTTCTGCCGGGTAGGAGGGGGAAACGGGTCTAAGCGTGGTATTTTGGTTGCATTTCAGTCATGGGTTTTCCTTTCGTCCGGCACGCCAATGCCGGATTTTTCATTTGCAGAGGTCGTAAACGATACGTTGGACTGCACCCAAGAAGGCGGACAGGGGGTCAAGTCACATCTGGGCTTGATGATACTGGGCCGCAAACTCTGCCGGGGGCACGTACCCCAGACTGGAGTGTAATCGCCTCTCGTTGTACAGGGTTA
>NZ_SMMH01000055.1 GCF_004634215.1 Deinococcus fonticola
GGCACGCAAATTACTATGCGTGGGCTTTGCGGTGGTCAAGTCAGGGAAGCCCTACGACCCGCTGTATGTGCGGCTTTCCAGCGAGACTTGACGGGCCGGGCAAAAAACAATATCTACAATTTTGCGCGAATCGTGTAGTGACCCCAACGTAGGCCGGACTGCTCAGCAGAACCGTCATCAGCTTGACAGCCACATCCTGCCGCAGAGTCGTCGTGGGATGCATCTGGCCGAACGCCACCTGACAGACCAGGCCGAGTAAATCGGGCGGCTGATACTCGAGAATGGCCATGTTGGCACGGGCCTGGACTACTGCCCCTGAGAACTGTTCCGCTGTCAAGAGTCTCTTGAGGCCAGACTGCAGCAGCGTGGTCTGCTCCGTCAGGGTGGTTGAACTGGTCGGATGGGCCAGTTGACCGATAATTCTGGCCGCATCTATCACGCAAGCTTCGATTCTTGGCCAGTCGTTTTCTTGAACCATGAGTGACTGCATACGTCCAGTTTACACACTATCGTATTCAACACCATAGTGTTCAAAGAAGTCGAACATACGCAGACTTACTCCAGCGAAGCACTAATTCAGTGTGGCCCTCCGGGACTTGGCAAGCTCGAGCCGGGCGTCCAGCGCTGTCAAGACGACAAAATCGACAGTAGAGTCAGGCTGGGTCGAGTCATACTTGACAAGGGCAGGCGCGAGCACTGCACACGTCAGGTTATGCCAGTGATGAATGGCCGGAATGTCGAGGACTGGAGGCGCACGGAAGACTTGCAGCGTAGCCTCCAGGGCTGCCTGATGGCTCCGTTCTGGTTCAGCGACATGCAGCAACTGGTCCGCAAAAAATTCGCGGACACCCCTGACCTGCTGGAGGACGATTGGATGTAAAGGCATGGTTGAGGAGAGGGACGAGCCGATAAAACCGAGCACGAACAGCAGCATCTTGTCGCGTCTGGTCAGGGGGATTCGTTGTCTGGGACGTGGTCGAGTCTCATCCGTCAATTTGAGGACAGTCAAGCTGAGTGGCGTGGTGAGAAGCACCGCGACCAGGTTGGATGCCACGTCCTCAAGCGTGTCAGGCTGTACATACTGATAAGCCGACTGACACAAGAGGGCGAAAAACGTCATCTGGTGGTCGGTTTCCGCCGTGACGAGCTCTTCGACGATTTTAGTGGCTCTGCGTGCAGCTGCTCGGTACTGCTTAACCGTAAGCAGCTGGCCCAGCCCGGCGTGGAGCAGCTCAGCCTGCTCCCGCACCAACTTCCGAGATTTTTCGTCCTCATTGCCGAGCTGACCGATGATTTTGACGGCTGAAGTGACCAGGTGTTCACAAAGTGGCCAGTGCTTTTCCTGGATGGTGTTAGCCTGCATATCCCCAGTTTACACACTATCGTGTTCAACACTTTAGTGTGTAGAGAGGAGACCGACTTCTTCTGATAGTGGATGGCGTGCCATCCACCGCTCGTCAACGCTTCGCCGACGCTCTGCGCCGCCTCCGCCAGGAGAAAGGTCTTTCCCAGGAAGAACTGGCCGAGAAAGCAGACCTGCACCGCAACTACGTCGGCTCTGTCGAGCGCGGGGAACGCAACGTCGGGGTGGACAACATGGAGCGACTGGCCCAGGCCCTTGGGCAGGAACTTGTCGACATGCTTGGCCGCAGCGACGATTCACCCACCGGAAGTTGACAATTCACCCTCGCGTCCACACGCTGGAAGTACCTGACAAGGGCTTGAGCCTTCGAAACTAAGGCCCTTGCCAGGAATCCACAAGTGATGGAGACGAGATGAATGATACCCCCTACGCCCAGATGCGATTGAATCGGGCACAGCAGCGTTATCTGGGCCTCTACGGCCAGCCCGTCAGGCACGGCCTGGCGGCGGAAGACCCTCTAGCACGGGTGGAATGCGCCCGGTCTCTCCTCCCCTTTTTCCACGCCCGTCTGGAAACCGGCGGCAGTGATCAGTTCGGTGCGCTGTTCGGATACCGCGAGGGCACCAGCCTGAAGATTGAGCATGCTTTGCCCGCCGGGTATGGCCCGCGGCCCCTGTTTGACATGGATGCGAGTTACCTGCTCGGCGCAAGTGACGCCTTTCAGCAGTGCCATCCAGACATCGACTGGACCGGCATCTGGCTGATGCGTCCTGACAGCTGTCTCCCCCACCAACGTGAAATCGAGGACATGCTCGAAGAAGCCAAGGCTACCCGCCTGCTCGCCGAGGAACTGTGCCTCATGTGGGTCGGCTGGCGGGACGCTCAACTCGTTTGCCTGCCGTATGTCCTCTCTGAACCTGGTGGAGTAGCTGTCCCGCTGGGCTGCAACATCGGCTACGCAGCGGAATAGCTGGCGTGTGTAAGAACTGGAGATGAGGCAAGCCCCGCAAGGTTTCTGGCAAACCAGAAACCTTGCAACCTTGCAAGCAAGCAATCTTGCTTAATTTCCTTCAGTGAGCCGCTGTACGAGGTTTTCTCGCAAACTTTCGTCTTCCTGTACCTGAAGAAGCATGGTTTCGAGAACGTCTTCGACGGTAACCCGCACGCCAAGTTCCTCTTCCAGGTCGCTGGCCCATCTCTTCAGCCAGCGCCTCTGTGAAGGCCGTAGCCGTGAAGTGAACGCTTCACGGGCCTCACGCACCTTACTGACTCCCTGTTTCGTTGGTGAAGGCGAGGTCTCCGCCTTTACCTCGACTCTTTCTTGCCTGACCGGCTCGCTTTCGCGACCCTTACGCAGGTTACCCAGCACCGCTCCCAACTCGTCTTTTCCCCTCTTCGTCATGCGCCCCACCCGGAGAGCTTGATAGCTTCGGCTGTTACTTGTCGGTAGTCCTCCCAGCCGGTCTGAGCTGTTCTGCTGTCCTTGATGTCTTTGACGAGCACTCCCTGATTGATAGCGTCCTGAAAAGCCACGGATTCCCGGATTTGGGTTTCGAAGGTCGGCACGTTCAACTGGGCCAGACCTGCGCGTGCCTGCTCTGCCCGCGGACCTGGTCGTACTCTCGTCAGCAGAGCTGCGTAGCGTTCAGGGGGAATATTTCCACTGCTCAGCAGTTCTACGGTCTGACCGATGCCATCTAGGCCACTCAAGTCGGCAGGACTGGGAAGAATCAACAGGTCAGCTGTCTGCGCCACCTCCAGGAGTTCCCCAGCGTCCGCACCCCCACGAGAATCGATGACCAGAGCGTCATACTCGCCAGCACGGGCCAGTGCTGTCGGGGACACGACTCGGAAGGGTAACTTTTCACGGCTGGCCCAGGCGGTCGCGGTGCGGATGCGGTCGCCATCCAGCAGCACCACCTCCAAACCTTCCAGGGCCAGGGCACCTGCGAGGTGAACAGCACTGGTGGTCTTGCCCACCCCACCTTTGAGGCTCGCCAGACCAAGTACCAGTGGGCCACTCCGAGCTGGCGAGCTTGCTTTCTTCCTTGCCATATTTCCAGCTTACCAAGAAGGTAAAAAGCAAGTTATCTTGCAAGCAAGGTTGCAAGGTTGCTTGCTTGAGAGCTTACTTATTTGTTACCATGCTTGAATAAGCTGATGGGATAGGCGAATCCGACATTTTTGCGGTCACTCAAAGAAGCAGCTATGAGGCGAAAATACTATGTGTACATGCGTGACCCGGTCACGCAGCGACGTGTTCTGCGCCACCGCTGGGTAGCGGAGGAGGCCCTGGGCCGCCCGCTCCTGCCCCGCGAGGTCGTACATCACCGAGACGGCAACAGTCTCAACAATGACCTCGACAATCTGATTGTGCTGCCCAGCCAGCGGGTGCACGCACATGCTGAATATCACGCGCGTCGCCATCAACTGGGGATGCCCAGTCTGTTCCCGGAGCTTTTCCAGGTTATTCCCGAGAACACTGTGGGCACACTGTTTGCTCACATCCTGGTGTGGCAGGGGAGAGAGCCACCACTTCGCCGAAGAGAGGCTCGAATATCTGAGCTTCCCCTGACCCAAGTGCCGCTCTTCAGCAACGATGAGGTTGAAGTTGAGGACTAGAGCATTTGACAAAAAGATGCACATCTTTTTGGCGAGCGGAACGAGTGCAAAACAATGAGCAGGACGGAGAATGGAGCGGGTGACGGTGCTGTTCCGACGCACGCGTAATTCGGAGAACTGCTCTAAGGTGAACTAGGCAGCTTTCGGCCTCCCGCCAGCTCTTGTCGGAGCCAGCTGTTTTAGGGCGTCATATATGCCACAGGCTTTGAGTTCAGCAATGACCAGTGCGGCGGGTTTTTTCTGGGCGCGGGAATACATTGACTCGTCGTGCTTGATGTCGTGCAGGACGCGAGCCAAGAGATGGGCCACATCGTCGCTGTAATTCTGTCCCTGGTCTGCTCCGCGGATGAGCTGCCAGATGAGCCAGCACCAGAAGCGAATGTTCTGGTTGTCTTCGAAACTGTTTGCCAGGGCACGAGCGGCTCTCTCGACTTCAGCATTCCTCCGCTGACGGGAGAGTCCTGCAAGGGCAGGCAAGGTGAAAATCACTTCGAGGCCGCCTGAAATCGCGGCTGCAACAGTCAAGGTAACGTCAGTGGACTTAGAAAAACCATCTAACACCCACCTTATTAGTTCCTGTTTTTCTACTGCCTTCAGACCTTGAATTGACTGTTGCAGTTCTTTCTGGCCCTGCTCCCGCCGCGGTTTTTTCACCCGGGTTTCGGCAGCATTGACCGTCGCCGCCTTCCGGCCCGTGAGTACCTTTTCACCCCGCTTCCTGGCTTCCTGACGTTCAAGCGCTCTCTGGGCAGCCAGCTGGCGGGCCTCGGCCCGCTCTTCCTGTTGGGCCGACTGTTTGGCCCGGTAGGCCTCCTTTTGCTCTTCGGTTCTGGTCAAGTTCCAGACCGTCCGGCCAGACTCCGCATCAGCGTCCAGATTGCGCCAGGAGTATTTGAGGTCTTCGTGCCTGACCTTCACTGCATCGGCATGACCGGAAAGCTGGCGCTCGGGATGGATGCTGACGGCCCAGACCTTGCCCGTGACCGCAGTCTGACCCCTGAGCTTGCCGAAATGGTCACGGGCGTCAATCACACCGGCAGTCTGCAGGGGCTTGAGATTGCGCCAAATCGTCGTCCGGTCTACCTGAAAGTGGGCCGCCAACAGTTCCAACGGGAGGTGAAACACCCCCACGGTGACGCCAGCCGCAGGCAAGCCACGGGCGCGGATGCTGGTCAAGGCCAACTCGTGCAGTAGACGGAACAGCCTGCGCGCGAGTTGAGGACACTCCGCCGTGTCCAGGCAGGAAGTGAGCGTGTCAGATAAGTTGAAGCGGTATTCGCGTTGCACGCGGATAGGCGGCGGCATGGCCGCGGCGTAACGGTCAATCACAGATGGCGGAGTGGTCTGCGAGACGGATTGCCGTCGCGCCTTGATTTCGGCCTGAATATCGTCAACTGTTCGGCAAACGGGCAGACCGCTATCCGGCTTGACCAGCGCTTCCACCTCTGGTGCTGGTTCAGAGACCGGCAGGTTCTCGAAAAGCGGAATGACTTCCCGCCCCCTGGCTCTTTGAGTCGCCTCAAAGCGTTTGAGGAAGCTCATCGCCTTGGCGTTTTCGGTGAGACTCATCGCCTCACCTCGGTTGCGTTTTCGTCCTCTGAAATAGCCGATTCGCCCCCAAATATTTGAGGAGAAATTGAGGGATAAAAACAGTCGTGAATCGGCACATTCAGAGCGTCATTTCGCTGAGTTTCTGCGAGCTTTATGAGTGGGCAAAATGCACCAAAACCTGCTAAGAATTTTCCCCGTGTTGAAAGGTCAACTAGAGCCCCGAACAGCGGAGTCGGCAGAAGTTCTTTCGACTTACAATTGGAAATTATGCTGTTCAGTTCGAGATTTTCCGCAACTTCGGGTTGCGCATCTACTAACGGCAAGTGAACGGATCCGGAGCGGACTGAGACGAAATCTGAACCCTCCAAACAGGAAAAAAAGTGTCCAGAAAAATCTGCAAACGAGTGCCAAACGAGTGCACTTTTCCGGGTCTCTTTGCTGGGTTCAGGCGTCCGGATATCTGAGCCTTCCCGCCTACTTTCGTGAAGTAAAACCATGTCACCACCACTTGCAAAAAAGGGGGCTTATCGGTAACATGCCCTCATTGCGATTGGGGCATCTTTCCGACTTCTCTCTGAACATCCGTTGGCGCGGGTGTTCAACTTTTTTATTGCTTCCTACGCAAAATCCGCCTGGATTTTGCCTTCCTCCTATCCTTCCAGCATAAGCGCGCGAGGGTGCGCATGCCAAGAGAAGCGCTGTGACAGCCCGCAACGAATAGCTGTCAAGCCTGAGAAATGCCGTCCCATACGAACAATCCTCCTAGACGCGAACTTCCCTTCCGCTGAAGGAAGCTGTCACGAAGCCTTGGGCTTGAGCTTCACTTCCACTTCCATGTCAAGCACCTCCGCGATGCGGCGAATGGTTTCCATGCTGTGGTCGTGGTAGCTGCTGCTCAGCCAGCGCGAGACCAGAGGAGGCTTGACCCCTAACGCGCGCGCTATAGCGGCCCCGGTCATCCCCCGGGCCAGCATGGCCCGCCGAAGCTCCCGGCTGACCGGGTCGGGGGCTTCCTGAGCCGGTATCAGGGCCGGGTCGAACTGCATTTCCGTCAGACCCTGCTGAGCCGCTTTTTCCTTGAGAACGTCCAGGGCGGCCACGACGCCCATCGAGAAGGCCACTTCACCCGTTGCCGGGTCGGTGAGGGCGGGCACCTGATGAACGGTCAGGAGGTGGCCCTCTTTGACTTTGAAGGTTTCAGTAATCAAGCTTTGCTGCTGGGTCATCATTGAACATCCTTTCAGTTCGCCATGACGGTGATGACGATGTAGTATCCGCCCTGGTTCCAGCCCACCTTGGCGCGAACGGTGACGGTTTCCAGATGGCGGTCGAAGTTGATGCCTGGTGCCCGTCCGGGGGCATTGTCAGGAAGGTCTTTACTCACTTCGTCGTAGAAGCTGATGGCATCGAGCACATCTTCCTGATGAAGCCCGTCCAGACTCAATTCCTGAGCAGCGTGGCGACTGAAGGCGAGTGTCCCCACATCGATGGCATGCCAGATGGCTTCGATTTCCCAGGTGTGCACCTCGTCTGTACTGAAATCGAATCCCTCCAGCATGCTGGAATATTAACTTATGGGTTAATCAACCGCAAGTGTGTCTTCTTCGCTGACTTCTTGAATGCCAGCCAGTGCCTCCTGATCACGCTCGCGGAGCTTGATTCGCGTCAGCTTGCCTCTGAGCACCTCCAGGGTGTACTCGCCCTCGCCGAAGAGGGAACCGTCAATGGTTTCCGGAAGGTCAACCACCAGGACATGATGCTCAGGGTCGTAGGTCACCTCTACCTTGGCTTTGGCGTGCCGTTCTTTGACGGCTTCCAGCTTCTTCTTCCCGGCATTGATGAACGCCCTCCGGCGACGGCCACTGTCCTGCAGTTCGACGATTTCCCCGGTGGCAGGGAGGCTCACATCGTATTTGCTGTTCAGGTAACCGGCCATGTTGTTTCTGGGGGCAACTTCCCCATGAGTCAGCAGGACTTTTCCTGGACTGTAGCGGGCAATCATACCCAGCATGCCGCCACGGTCGGCATGCGCCGAGAGGTAGAAGCGTTCCACCCGCGAGTACGCCGATACAGCTTCCAGGCCACCCCGACCGTTCGGCAGCATCACTTCACCACCCTGCTGCAGCTCCAGCAGGCGGCGGCCCGGCGACTCGGCATCCTGATAACCCACCACGAAGAGGGCATTGTCACTTTGGGGCAACCAGGCCCTGGCGTAGAGGGGACTGGCTCCGGCGTGCAGCATGCCGCTCGAGGCCACCACAATGCCGGGTCGGTCGGAAGCAATGACCTGCTCGCGCTCACGGCGGTCTCTGACCAGCTTCACCGCCTCGTTGAGGAACACGGGTTGCCCACTGGCCTTGCGGCGGTTCTGCAAGGCCGGTGGGAGCAGCGGAAGCATCTCTTCGTAGGCCTCGGTCATCTGGCGGGTCAGGCCATCCAGGTAGAGCGGAGCCTTTGGAAGGAGACCGCTCGCCATGCTGGTGGTCAAAATCTGGGTGATTTCCTGGGCACGGCCCAGGGCGAATGAGGGAATCAATACCCTTCCGCCACCCTTGAGCGTCTCGCCGATGGCCTGTACGAAGGTACGTACCTGCTCTTTACGGGAAGGCAGCAAGGTGTCGCCGTAGGTGCTTTCCGAAACCACCGCATCAACTGGAGTGACCTGTGCGGGCAACCAGGCAGCAGTGACCACCGGCGTCTCGACGTTGCTGACATCCCCGGTGTGGAAAACGGTCTTTCCGCCGCTTTCAATCAGGACGCTGGCTGCCCCTAAGAGGTGGCCGCTGGGATAGAGAGTGAAAGCGAAGCCATGGTCGGTAATGCGCTGGAAATAGGGGATAGGGCGCAAGCGCTCGAGGGTGCGCTTCATTTCAGTCGGACTAAACATCGGGTAACCCTGCTCAGTGCTGACCTTAAGCGTATCAGCGAGAACCAGAGCTGCGATACGAGCAGTTGCTTCAGTGCAGTAAATGTTGAGCTTGGGGAACCGGCGAATGACGACAGGTAACCCAGCCACATGGTCAAGGTGCGCATGGGTCAGCACCATGGCGCTGGGCGGATAGTCGGTCAGGAGTTCCAGTTTGGGAAGAGCCGCTTCACCCACGTGACCTGGGCGTAAGCCTGCGTCTATCAGGAGGTTGCCCTCCCGAAGCAAGTAAAGGTAGGAACTGGCTCCTACCTCATCCGTACCGCCTAGCCCAATGAACGCGAACGACATACGCATATCAGTATCAAAAAATAAGGGCCGCCACCCTCTTAGATGGCGGCTGGTGACGAGTGGTTTTAAGGGAGGATCTCAGGCATCACATGCAGATTTTGAGTTTCGTCATTTGCATGGGTCTGACTAGTAGTTTTCCCTTCCGACTTGTCGCTCTCTATCGACTTACTACTGGACTTTTTGGGCTTGTC
The DNA here is from genome assembly GCF_004634215.1 of Deinococcus fonticola. Taxonomy (NCBI): domain Bacteria; kingdom Thermotogati; phylum Deinococcota; class Deinococci; order Deinococcales; family Deinococcaceae; genus Deinococcus; species Deinococcus fonticola. Next base: position 8,945 of record NZ_SMMH01000055.1, read on the forward strand.
GTTAGCAGGTGCATCAGGCACAAACGGCCTTGTCCCGATACGCCAGATACCCATCATTTTGTTGCCGACGGGCAATTGCTCGGCGAACGCCAGATGTGCAGCAGCCTGAAGGCTGTAATCGGCCATTGCAGGCCAAATATCTCCCAATTTTTGCTTCAAGTCCTGCACATTACTCGCCACAATTTCTTGAGTTTTTCTTCCGACCTGTACCCTAAAAACAATCATTTCAGACATACCATTGTGCTTAGATTTTTTCATCATTAATATCTTCTCCAGTAAGTTCGCGAAGCGAGGCGGTTCTCGGCTTACCAAACCTCACATAAGGCATGGTTGGCCACATGGGTGCTGGCTCGTCGGGATGAGTCGCGCGCCAAACCCGCGTCGAGTGTTGAGCAAAGGCAAAAACATCGTTCCGGATGCCCGAAAACCCGGGGTAATGAGTCAGATGCTCAGCTAACGCCAAAACCTGCTTACGAGCAGTATCAGCAGGTAGTTGGTAAGGCCGTTGGCCGGGCGTGGGTTGTCCCCCACGGCCAGTAATTAGGCGATTGATACGCTGGCGGTAGTGGGTTCTGGCCTGCTCGCTAAGACGCCACGTGATAGCTCCCAATTCGGTTTGCGCCAGCTGATAATTACGCCAAATTAGCGGCCAGTCAGGGTCAATTGCCAGTTGCCACTGCTCACGATCGTCCGGCGGTTGATTGGCCAAAAGGACGATTGCAATCTTGCCGCCGTCAGGTGGCAGCACCACCATCTGCAGTGCTGGCAGACCCACCTGCCTAAGGGCCGTACGGGTGCCATGGTCGGCTCCCAAACTGGGGTAACGAGCAACTTGCTTGCTCGCTATCTCCTCCGCCTTAGCAATAGGCGCAGTGATGGTGGTGGCGTATGGCGACGCGCGAGCTAGGTGTGCAACCGCGCGTAAACCACTCGTGACTGTCGTGTGGTAGATAATTTGCACATACTTATAGATGATTGCGCGAGGGTGTGATTTGCAACTCTACTGTCTCCAATACCCCCAATTGGGGGTAAAACCTATTTCGACTCTTGAAGTATTTGACTTCAAAAATCACCGGTATCCGAGGGTGATTTGTCAAGCCCTTCCTTGAAGTATTAAGAATAAATAAACGTGCAAGGGAAACTGGAAAATGCCCTTTTAGAGATGTAATTTCAATAGATATAATGAATGTTCCTATTTCGGAACAGCCCTTGAGTAGCCTGAGTCTATGGTGCTGTCCTCGCAGACAACCATGGGCATGGCTCGCCACCATGACCAAACCGACGTAGCTGCGTGCTGGGGAAACCTCGCTGGCGCGGCTGCAACAGGGGCTGGAGGGTGCAACTCCCTTCTTCTACCTAATCCTGTTTGGAGAAGGTTGGGCGACACGGAAACGGGACACGGGGCGACTCGTGCAACCCTGCCATTTCGGAAAAGTAGCTGGGGCGGCTCGGAAGGGTCGAACCAGGTCCCCACTGGTGGGCGTCAGCATGGCCGTGAGGTCATGAGCAGCAACGGCGTGATGTTGGGTGATGACCGACACGCAAAGGGTGCTGTGGCACTTGAGGGCGCAAGCTCGCAAGGTCGGCGGATAGCTCAAGCCAGTAACGGCAGTCAGTACGGTTGCTGTGGGGTGGTTGGCTTTATTAAGGGGAAAGTCAATGGTGTTAGTGGTCAGAACCGGATGGACACATTCGGGCCGTCGAGAGACGTGGACAACATGCAAGCAGGTAAACCGCGAGTTCGGAACATTTGCGCGGCTAAAGGTTCAGGAAAAGGGAACTGGACTGACTGTACAGCGAAGTTTGCATGGATGCTGACCGGGCTACATCACTGCGAATGCAGCCAGAAGATTTGGATAACGTGGGAGGTTGCTTGCTATACATCAGGGCCGCTTTTTCAGGGTCGGCGGCAAGCAGCGGGAGCGGCAGTTACTAGGTTCAAACAGGTCGAGCGGAAGCTGTTCCATAAGCCCTGTGTACTGGCTGAAAAGTCAGGCCGAAAACTGCCATCGGTTGAAGGTCGTTCCGTAGGTTCGACTGGGTTTCATCTGCGAGGATTACGGCATGCAACGCCGAGCACCAAGGCACGCTGGGTTGGCCCCCAAAATGTCAGCATTTTCTGCAGGTTGGCTCCTGTAAAAAATGTGGTCAAAAATGCAGCGATTTGGGTGACCAGCGTCAGGTCATCACGTCGTTTTTTTGCAGTATTTTTTCTACCGCCAGACTCCCCCGCAACCAGTCAGCAGGGGCCTTATAAGCTAGGTCACTGGTGGGCGTTCCGCCCTGTCATTTGCGGCATGAATTCGGGGTGGACTAGGCCGTCACTTCTGCGCGGCTGTCGACGTATGTGCGTGGCAGGCTTTTGCCTCCATGTGCGGAAAATTGACTCGCTTGTCAGGTCACACCTGATAGAGCACAGCGAGGCGTGTGCATTGCCCATATCGTGAGTGGGATTTCGGTGCATGTCTGGTGCGGGTCGCCTTCAGTAAGCGACTGTCAGCCTTATTCAAACTGAAGTGTAGCCGCACTTAAAATCTGGTTACAGGAGGGAGGGTTCCCGGCCTGGCAGTCCCCAAAGCGAGAGCTTTTTGGGGACTTGTGTCTTTGGGGGCAAGGCCATTCGCCGATGACCCGATGAACCGGCCAAAGGGGGCGCGACTCCTTCGAAGCCAGTACAGACGGGACGCGCTCAAACCCCGAAAGTTCCCTTCTGGCTTCCTCTGCCTGGAAGGTGCATCTATCTCTCTAATTGAAGACCGCAGGTCTTCGCCAATATCGCTTCTGCGCAACTGTATGGCGTTTCCCTCGCTGCATTGCGCTTGAAGGAACACCAAAGCCAGACCCATCTTTGGCCAGCACCTCAGCTAGCGAGTTTGAATCGCAATAGGTAATAGAGGAAATGTGCCCAGTCCGCGCCCAGGCTCTCTCAGAAGAGTCATTCATTAAGCGTTCGGGACTTACCCACGCACCCTAGAAATTACAGTGGACTGCACCCAAGAAGGCGGACAGGGGGTCAAGTCACATCTGGGCTTGATGATACTGGGCCGCAAACTCTGCCGGGGGCACGTACCCCAGACTGGAGTGTAATCGCCTCTCGTTGTACAGGGTTA
>NZ_SMMH01000056.1 GCF_004634215.1 Deinococcus fonticola
CCGGGGGGGGTCATGCCTGCCCCTTGAACTCATGCGGTAAGCCTCCCGCCAGCACATCCGCTTCAGCGGCACGCAAGGCCAGGCGTATCGGCTCGTCAAACCCTGCACCTGAAGGAATGCGGCTCACACTCGCTTGATGCTGCCCGTACCGGAAGGCGTAAGGGCGGTACATCCCCGGCACGTAATTAGCCCGTGGGGACGCCAGCAGGGCCGCCCCCGTGTCGCCCACTTCCTCAAGGAACCTCACCCACGTGTCCCGCGCCCGTTCCTGATCCCGGCTGCCGCTTCCGTAGTGTCCGGCGGCATTCTCGGGGCGGGGAAGCTGGAAAGTGGCCTGAACGCTGGCCTGTGCATTTTCCAAGTCAGCCGCCCACGTCAGCCGGGCTTCCGTGATCTTCCGCAACTGGCCGCGCACAAAGTCCCCCAGTTCCGTCAGCAGGGCGTCCACCGTCTCACGCCGCTCGATTAACCCAGCACAGGTGCGCCGCACGTCCTCCAGGGCTTCACCCCTCGCCTTCGACGCTTCCAGAGTGCCCAGTTCTGCCTGCGCCTGACTGATCGCCTGACGCTGTTCAGCAATCATGGACGCCAGGGCGTTCCGCTTTCCCTCCAGATCGGCCAGGGCCGCGAAATCCCGTGAGCCACTGGCCTTGAGTGCCTGTATCTGTGCGGCCTGATCGGCCTCCAGGCGGGAAAGTTCCACCTCATCGGCGGTGAGTTCCTGTAGTGCGCTTCTCGCTTCTCTGATTCGTTGATCTAGGTTCATGTGTCCACCATGCAAAAAAACCGCTCTCCCAGTCAGGGAGAACGGGCAGAACGGGGAAAACGGGTTACAGAACTGTTTCCCAGTGCAGCGGGAAACCGTACCGGGCCGCAAAGTTCATCAGCACATCAGCCCGGACGTAACGCCAGGACGCGCCCTCATTGAACCGCTCGGAAGGCAGTGCGCCACTCCTGAGCCAGCCCTTCACGGTTTCCTCGCCCATGTTCAGCACGCGGGCCACCTGCCCACGGGTCAGGCAGGCAGGCACGCCCGGCGGGGGCGTATAGAACGGGGGGGGTGTGGTCATGGCGTCACCTCCAGGTCACTCACGGCCAGGCGTCCCAGCAGGGTACGCGCCGCCTGCTTGCCGGTCGCCGTAATCTTGCCGTCCTGCGTCAAGCCGTGACTGGCGGCCAGCATCAGGGCAGGCCCGCACCGTTCCGGTCGTGATTCGTTCACGAGTTGCCGCACGTGGGTTCGTTCAGGGCCACGGGGCAGGGCGTGCGAGTAGGCCAGCAGGACAGCCCACTGAAGGGGCGTCAGGCGCTTCATGCTTTACCACCTTTGCGGCCACCGTTGCCGCTGATTCCTTCCAGCTCGCTCACGTCCACAGCCCTGACAACCTCGAATGTCCCCCTGGCCGGATGCCATTTCACGATCCACTGCCGGGGAGCTTCCCCTTCACGGTTTTTCACCAGATCCAGCACCAGGTACTTCCACAAGCCCTTGAGGGCCGCCCGTCCGCTGCCGGGCACAGGTGCCGACTCCAGGCCCAGCAGCATCACGTCCTGCGCCCCCAGTGGATATAAGAGGCTAGCCGTATAAGCGGTGTACTCGACTCCACCGGATTCCTTGAACACGCTCAGACGGGCTTCCAGCGGTTCCTTCAGCAGCTCGCCATAATTCCCGCGTCCCACACTGGAGATCAGCAGCAGCGGCGTATTCAGTTCCCGGCCCAGCCTCACCTGAAGGGCCGTTACTGTTTCGTCGATCTGATGCCGCCGGTCTTTGTTGTCCCCGGCGGGCATCCGCTGGAGGTAATCGAGGATCACCAGGGGGGAGACGCCGTGAACGGCCTTCAGGCGCTTCACCTGCGCCGCGATTCGATCCACGCCCCACGCCCCACCGTCGACGCCGTTGCCCTCATTCACGGTCAGATAAGGGCCGACGGTCTGCGTCAAGTCCTGATAGGCCGGGCTGCGCCGCAGTTGTTCCCCCACGGGATGCTCTGCGGTGCCGCCGGTACGAAGTTGCCGCAGTCCTACACCTACTTTCGTGCTGATGAGTCGGCCCCACAGCTCATAGCGGCTCTGCTCAAAAGTGACGTACAGGACGGGGCGGCCCTGCCTGGCGTTATGTTCCGCAATGGCCAGCGCCAGGGCCGTCTTACCGCCGCCCGTGACGCCGCCCAGGACGTGAAGGCCGTCATAGAATCCGCCGCCTATGGCTTCGTCGAAGTCCTGTAAGCCCGTGGGGTACGTGTTCCCGCCGCGCTTCAATCGAAGATCGGCCAGGGCGGGCAGTTCGTCCTGAAGGAAGTCCAGGTTCCCGGTAATGGGCAGGGCGTCCACCATGCCGCCTTCAATGGCCCTCAGCAGCTCTTCAGGGCTGGCCGTGAGGGGCAGGTCAGGCAGGGTGTACCACTCCACCCCGGAAGCGTCTAAGGCCCGTTCCTGTGCCTGCGTGGGCTTAATGATGAAGACAGGTCGCCCGTCCTGTACGAGTGAGCGCAGTTCCTCACCCGTGAGGGTGCGCCGTGCCGTGGCCAGTTCAGGATCCAGCTTGAGGGCTGCCTCGACTGGCGCGAGGGCGGCCTCGCCGGTCACGATCACCGGCACGTCTGCCGGAAGTGCTAGCTGTTCCGGCTCTGCCTGCTGTGCTGGCTGTGACGGCTTTCCCGGCTGCGGTGTGCTGAAGTCTGGCGTGGAAGTCTGCCGGGCTTCCCACGGTTTCCGCGCCGCCCGCGAGTACATGCTTTGTAGGCTGGCGCGGGCCTGACTGACGGTATAGGGATCGTGCTGGCCGTGCGTATCGTGCGAGCCTACGCGGCCAGCGTAGGCTTCCATGTGCGGCAGGGCTTCCGATTCGCTGTAACCGTTGTCCCGCAGTTGCGCGGCCAGCCATGCCCCGGCATTGTTGCGCCCTGCGCCACTGTCCACTTGCTTCAAAGCCCGGTCGATCAGCAGCGCGGCGTTCACGCGCCCGTCACCACTGCGGGCCGCGTAGGAGGCTCTAGGAGGCTCAGCAGCACGCGGCGCGGGTGAAGAGACCCGTGGGGCTTCCACCAGGCCCAGGAAAGCCCGCAGATCTGCCGGAAGGGTATCCAGGGGTAAAGGTTCCGGCATTCCCGGCTGCGCTTCCCAGCGATACGGGCCGCTGGCGTTCTCACTGGGGGGCATGACCGCATATCCACCATCGGCCCGAATGTCCAGGCCCGGCCACTTCTCCCCCATTTCTTTTTTCGCTTTGCTGTTCAGCGTGGCCACCTTCCAGCCCGGATGCTGAAGGTAGACGTGAGCGCCGCCGCTGCCTGTGCGGACGTGAGCAGGTAAGCCCAGGCGCTCGCGCAGTTGCTCACCGGCGGCCCCGTCGAAGTCCAGCACGATCAGCCCGGACACGGCACCCGTCACCACCGCTACGCCCTTGTCAGTCTCGCGGGCGTACCAGGTGCGTACCTGTTCCGGCGTGGGCGGCGTGTGCTGGAGGGCCGCCCAGCTCGGCCTGAGTTTGCCGTCCACTTCCCTGCTGTGCCCGGTGTCCACCAGGCACCAGTGCGGCTTCTTGGCAAAGCTGCCCTTCGTCTGCACGGGAAACACGCTCCACCCGCGAGTGACGGCTTCCAGGGCCGCATTCAGGACGGTGTTCACGAAGCGTCCTTATCGAGAAAGCTAAAGGCTTCTAACCATGTGGCACGCTCTTCTTCTTCTTGACGCTTCAGCCGGGCCAGGCGCTCCGGCGGAATATGCCTTTCAATGCAGTCACGCGCTAATTCTCGAAGTAAAGCCGGAGGAACGGCGTCCAGCTCGCATGACTCGCCCACAAAAGTCTTCGCCCTGCTGTCTGTTTTCTTCGTGGGCCGCGTGGGCAGGTTCCAGGCCCGGATCTGATCTTCGTTGACGGCCACCCGTTCAAAGTGAATTTCAGCGTGTGGGGCAAACTCCGTGATGCCCTCTTCGACTTTTTTAGGAATCAAAACGCCGCTGGGATCGTGGTCGCCAAAGTAGTAGTAGTAACAGGGCTTACCCACCCGCGCCGCGTGCATTCCAGTTGAGTACAGGTAAGGTGCGCTGGAGAAGCCCCGCGACACCATAAGAGGTACGTCATAGGGAATGGTTACATCTGAAAGAATCCCGGCCAGCGCGTCTTTCTCGCACCAGATTTCAACGTACACAGGCGCTTCATTCCAGAGTGAACGTCTGTATGCCTGGGCTGCGGCCACCAGAGCTTCCTTGATGTTGGAATAGCTAGGGTCTTTTCGCATCCACCGTGTACTGTCAGCAACCCAGCTATGCGGCAGTTTTCCGGCCCGGCGCATCTTCAGTAGTTCACGCTGCACCAGGTCATACCCTGGGTCTGTTTTCGGGACTACGCCCTGCACGCTCATTTGGTAGTACGCCTGCCTGACTGTGTAAGGTGGCCCCTGCCTGATCTCTTCATAGAGGGCTTTCTGTACGCTCTCCAGCTCTGCCTTGCTGCGCCTGTGCCGTTTTACGGGGCTAGCCTTATAAGTTTCATCTGAAGCTGCCACAATGAACCGCCTTTGCCCGGTTCCGGGCGGGGGAGTTGTCCGCAGAGGCTTTGCTGTAGGAGGCCGAACCTCTGCGGACGCTTTTATTTTCATGGCCGCCGCCTCTGGCGGGCGGACATGTCCTATGGACGGTATAGGAGGTTAATTAATTTGTTTTCCGCTGTGCTGGACGGCCTTCAAAAAATGGCACGGCCCCCTATCTGGGGTAAATTGGCCCCCTATCTGGGGTTAAATCGGTTAATTTTCAAGCCTCAGCAGTTCCCTGATTTTGGCCGTGTATTCAGGTGTTATCGCTTTTGCTTTCGGATCGTCAGCAGGCTTGAGCCAGTAAGTCACCATTACCGCAGACACGCCTAAGAGCTTTGCCAGCTCACCCTGCTTCATACCCGCCGCCTTCAATGCGGCCTTGATCGTTTCACCAGTGAGTTTCTTTTCAGGTTCAACAGTGTCCAGCACGCGGTCAAGTAATGGCCGCCGTGATTCGATCCCCACAATGGATAGTGACGTAGGCGAGTCTAGAAATTCTTCCCAGGTTGTGCCGGTGCGCTTGTTGCCGTGGATTTTGAAGGCAATATTATGGGCTGTCAGTATCGACTCAATGCGTGGAAGCTGCTCACGAAGCGTCTCACGGCATTTCTTCATGCGGGCGGCTGTCTGGGGCGTCCGCTCTTCAGGCTCCAGTTCCGCCCATGTGATGCTGTGCCCTTCCCATTCCTCTGCATTTTCTGGTTTGACTTGGGGGATTATCCCCTCCAGTACTTTCCTCAGCGGTACTCGCCGACCCTTGTCGAATCGCCATACATTGGCCGTGAGCCAGATTCCCAGCCATGAAGGAAGGCCAGCAGGTAGGGTGAAAAGCTCTCTGGGGATATCGTAGTGCGGCCTGTCAGGGCCAAAGAATCTTTTCAGCCAGTGTCCAGGGGCAATGTGAGCCGCGATGCTCTTAGCTTCTCCATCTGCACTAATCACAACAGGCTGATTGATGAAAAGCGGCTGCCGGTCAGTTTCTATACGTCGATCTGTGGAACGGACGGCTGCACTTAGTGTGCCCAGATCCTTCAGTGCTGCCCGAATTCTCTCAATGGCAACGGCTTTTTTAATATGGCCCTTCTCGAAGGCAGTTTTCAGGCCAGAAATATAGAGAAGATCCTTCTCGCCCAGCTCCACCCCGCGCCCGTTGCTCTCGCTCAGGGCAACACATAGCCCCGCGTGAAGGAAGGAATGCAGCAAGCCCCACCGCTTCAGAATTTCGGTAGTTTGCGCCGCCCCGAAGGGCTGCGGGTGAAGATCATCCTCGAATTCCAGTTCACCCAGGAAGTAGACGATGTGAACTTTTTCAGATTTGAGGCTGACAGGGTAGCCGCGCTCTACCTTCAATGCGCCCTGTTCAACTAAATCCCAGCCGCCCCGCTGCTGCATGGCTGTAAAGCTATGAGCAATCGCCCAGCCCGTAGCCGTACTGTGTAGCGGCCTCTCTTCATACTGAGAAGGTGCGGCCCGCTTCCCGCCTCTGGCGCGTGCTTTCGCTTTGAAGGGCCGACTCCCTGCGATCAGCCCCGCCCGGGGAATTTGCCGATAGGCGTACACGTCTCCTTCAGGCGGATACGGTGCGCCGGGTTTGACCTTGAAGTGAGCCACGCCGCCGACTGATACATAGCCCGCTTCCCAAACTCGATCAGTTAGGGCTTGAAACATCTCCTCTGCCTGGTTCGTAACGTCTGGCCCGAGTGCTTCAAATTCAGCGACTAGCTTCTTCTCTTTTGCGCTTCCTTTCTTTGTGCCTCGAATAAGACGTTTCAAACGAAGCTGTTTGTAGGCAACTACAAAGTTAAAGTCGGCCTCCTCTTGAGCCTGGAGTACGATTTTTAAACCTTCGTAGATATCAACTTCTTCGAGATGTTCTTTCTCGTATGCGGCCCACTCGGGATATTCTCTTTCCCGCTCAAGCATTTGCAATGTCTGCTTTTTAATTAACCTCATGGGGTCTTCGGGCATGCGGCGCATCTCGTCGATTTCTTCAAGCATCTCGTCCATGGCTATTCCTCCACGTACTCGAACAGGTCGCCCACGGTGTACGGATGGCCACTGAGACGCCTCAGCCCTTGCACGACGCCCGCGATTGTGGCGAAGTCGATTCGCTTTGATTTGCCGTTATAGAAGTCGTTGACGGTTGCGTACCGCAGTTCCCCGGCTTCAGCCAGCTCTGTCTGCTTGATTCGATGACGCCCCATGATCTCCGGTAGATGACTCTTTAAGGTTCCCATACCAGATATTCTACCCTATTTATTCCCACACTTGTACGATATACCGCTTGACACTCTATACGGAATATCGTATATTTAAGTCAGCAGAAAAGGGACGCCTACCCCGCGAAGAGAAGCGCCCCCATCTGACTCCCCCAGTAAGGAAGGAATCAAGATGCAAGATACCAAAGCACCCGCCCTCAGCCGCACCTGGAAGGCCGTTGTCACTTACCGCGAGTGCGGCACCGTCACCGCCGTGGACACCCACACCGTTACCCTCAGCCGTGAAGTGGTCGGCGGCCCGCTCAGCGCCACCGTGGACGGCCAGACGGCCAGCGTGGAATACGCCGTGAACCTGCTGGAAGGTGCCCGCGTGGAAGTCCTGGCGGAAGTCCTGAGCCAGCCCAGCGCCCCGGCCACCATCGGCAAGGCCCGCGCCCACAAGCTGCACACCATCATGGGCCGCTTGGGTCTGCACGATCACTACGGAATCGCCCGGCGCGGTGCTGGCCTCGATGAGTGCTTCAGCCTGGCCGCCCTGACTGAGCAGCAGGCCCGCCAGGTGTGGGCGTATCTGCTGAACATGTTCCCCCTCGACGCCCACCGCGCCGCCGCCTGAATCACGTTCCAGGGTGTGATTTCAAATCACACCCTTCACCGCCCTAAGCCTGACTTAGGCCCACTGGAGAAAACACCATGCCTGTCACCACCACTCTTGAATGCGATATGTGCGGCAAACCTAACGCCCTGGCCTTTCACCGTCCCAGCCAGATGACAGAGGCGCTGTGTTCCGACTGCGCCCGTAACGCCGCCCTGATCGACGCCGCCCACAATGACTTACACACGCAACTGGCCGCCACCGTGCAAGCGTGGGCGGGTCGCTGGGCAGGCGTCGGCGTGGGCGTCCCTGATCTGGGCTATGTCCTGTGGACAGAGGCCACCTACTGGCACCCGCTGGGCTTTCTGGGTTCTACAGATGACGCCCAGCAGAACGCCCACACCTTTGTGCAGGCGCTTCTGGATGACGTGAACTAGACTCCCCTCATCACCCCTTCCGCCCCGGCCAGTGTGCCGGGGTTTTCTGTGGCCTTTTTGGTGACGCCACCAAAAACGACAATTTGTCGCAAGTTAAGCACCACCACGCGCGAGGAAAATAAGCTGGGCAACGCAACGGCGGAATCCGCCGTTGCGCCCTCGTTCGCCGCCCACGCACGCGAGGGAATAAGTACGGGAATCCTGTACTTTCCCCGGCGCATCTATAACTTTGTTAGAGATGCATTCAAAGCGCCCACACGCGCGAGGGGGAAGTAGCGGAATCCTCTACTTATTCCCAGGTGTCTTTACCCTCAAGCCTGTTTCAAGGCACCTTCACGGGCTTCCTGTGGCCTCGTTTTTGCGCCGTATGTACTCGATGAGGGCCGTCTCGACGATATCCCCCAGCGTCAAGCCCTGGAGGGCCGCCACAGAGGCCGCTGCCCGCTTCAGTTCCGGCCTGATCCGCACATTCAACTGTTCGCGGGGCACGTCGGTACGCCTGACTTCACCCTCACCAGCCCGCTTGCCCCGCTGCTGTGGAGGCAGGGCATACGCGCCTGGTTCCCTCAATGCGTGCGCCGCTCCACCCGGCCTTTCAAGCCCTTCCGGCTGTACCACCTTCCCCGGCTGTGCCTGCTCTGCTAGCACTTCCGGCTGTGGCTGCTGTTCCGGCTGGCTGGCATAGTCGAAACGATTCTTCCGGCTCACTTCACCACCTCTGCGGCCACCGCCTGAACGTCTGCCCACGCTTCCCCGGCGCGGTCGTCTCGCACGTCACGCACCAGGCCGCCCACCTCAGCCGCCCGTTCATGGGCCGCGTACCGCCTCACCACCGCGTCCAGGCAGGGCACACCCGCCGCCCGCAGCGCATCCCGCGCATCATGGCCCACACGGCCCACTGGCGGGGCTTTCGTGATGACCACCCTCACCACGCCGCCCGGATCCTTCAGGGCACGCCACAGGGCCAGCGTGGAACCGATCTCCAGCCGTGAGACGCCGCAGGGGATCAGCACCCGGTCAAAGCTGCCCACCATTTCCGCCAGGTCATCCCGTGATGGTCTGCCTTCACTGTCCACAAGAAGGAAGTCCGCCTGCTGGACTCCCTGCCTGGTCTGCTCAGGCGACAGCACCCGGAAGGGCACACTGGCCAGCCCGGCCCACGTCAGGCAGGACTGAATGCGGGTGTCTTCGTCCACCAGTACCACCTTCCCCCGGTCACTCAGCGCCCCGGCCAGGTTGAAAGCCAGGGTGGACTTCCCCACGCCGCCCTTCTCAGACGTCACGGCTATTCGGTACATGCTGGGCAGCGTACCGGCAAACGGCCGGAACTGCGAGAATAGATAGCATTCCCGGCAATGCTCACACAGAATTAGAACTAATCGACATTAGTACGGGAACCGCTCAATTTGAGCGATTTGAAACGCGAGTGCGGACAGGACAGTCTGAAATGGGGGTGCCGTTTGAAACGGAATCCCCACCAACTGCCGGTTAGAACGGAAGTTGGCAGTCTGCCAGCGAAATAATTTCGCTGGCACCCAGTGTCGCTCCCGCGTGCGCGTGGGGCTGCCACGTACGGAAATAATTTCCGCACGTCAACCCAGGTCGCGCCCGTGTGCGCGTGGGGCTGACGGCGCGACGTTGCGGAAATAATTTCCGCAACGTGTCGCGCCCGTGCGCGTGCGGAATAAGGGGGCAATATTCAAATCGGTAAAATTTACCGTTGTGTGCCCCGTGCGCTTATTCAACTGGGGAAATTCCCCAGTCGGCACCTTCTTACCGGCGCGGGTAAATTGGTCGGCGGCACAAATGCCACAACAGGAGGCCCGGCAAAGGGTATCGGTTGCGTCTAGACCCTTCCACGCTTTCCCCAAAGTGCCATGTAGGCATTCAGGGCTTTTTCCTCTGGGGTTGCGCCTGGCGCGTCAAGGAAGGCCCGCGTGAGTTTCGTGTCACGCCCACGCACGCGCCACACCTCGCGCTGCTTGTCCGGCGGCAACAGGGCCACGGTGCGGAGTTTCAGCAGTTCAGCCGCTTTTGGCTGGAGAATGGCGAGACGATCAAAGAGGTTATCAGTGTGCGCCAGGCGCATTAACTTAGTCAGTTTCACGCCCTCACCCGCGCTTCACGGGTCAGCACGTCGGCCAGGTTCGCACTCAGCCGGAAATATCCCCGGTGCCATTTCGCCCCGTCCTGAAGGTCTGCGCTCTCCCACTCTTCCCGCTCCAGTCCCTCATGCCACCGATCCGCCGCGTCCCTCATCCACACGGCAGCATCAACCGGCGGTAGGGGGTACACACCGCCTTCTTCCACTTTCTCCAGGGCGTCCAGCCAGTCGGTAATGTGCGGAACATGTTCTTCCATTGGTCGGGCGACTGCCGCGCAGGCTTCACAGACTCGCGGCCATAATGCCGGGTCGACTTCACAGCGCCGCATGAAGTCCAGTATGAAGTCCCGGTCATCCCGGCCCAGCATGTTCACGGCGGCTTCCTGCTGGCGTTCCTGCGCCTCAATGCGTGCTGCCCTGGCCTGCTCTGCCTGCTGTTCCAATGCGTCCAGCCGGGTGGACGCGTTTCCTTTGGCTTTCCTGTTCCGGCGCGTCATGCGGTGCCCCTGGCCGCCCGGTACACGCGCAGGGCGTAAGCCTGCTGGCTTTCACCTTCAGCGGGCTTTCCGGCCAGCCGTACACCCTTCAGCAAGTCCTGTAGCCCTGCGTCCCCACGATTCCGCACTTCAGCCTGAAGTTCAGCAGGCAGGGCGAACAGTTGCCGCTTTGCCAGTTCTCGCAGGGCGTCCGGGTGGACGGGCTTCAGGGTGCCCGGCGTGCTGCGCTGCTGCTGTGCCCGCTGCTGTGCCTCCAGGGCGTCCAATCGCTTTCCCCGCGTCATGCCTGCCCCCTGCGTGACAGGGCGTCCACCCGGCGGGCCTTGTCGCCCACGATCCGCCCCGCGATTCTGCCGCCCACTTCCGGCCCGGCTTCGTCGAACACCACGCCCAGCACCGCATTCAGGCAGGAGAACATTTCACCTATGGGCAGATGTTCCGCCTCCCATTTCCGGCGGGCTTCCTCCAGCACGTCCAGCCTCTTCTTCGTGGTCATGCCGCCCCCTTCTGCTGCCCCTGCATGGCCTGTTCCAGCGCCTCCAGACGCGCTTCCAGTTCTCCAACTTCATACACGCGGGCGTAACTGCTGGCCGTCTGCGAAAGGGCATGAATGGCCTTCAGGCGCGTTCCGGTGTCGTCGTCGCTCAGCAGTTCCCGCGCCGTTTCCAGTGCCTCCCAGAGCATCCCGGCCACTTCCTTGAGGTTGCCGGGCTTGCTGGCCTTCTTCTTGCCCAGACGGGCATTCACGGGGTTAGGGTTAGCCATGTGGTTTCACCTCCTATAGAACCGGGGGGGGTCATGCCTGCCCCTTGAACTCATGCGGTAAGCCTCCCGCCAGCACATCCGCTTCAGCGGCACGCAAGGCCAGGCGTATCGGCTCGTCAAACCCTGCACCTGAAGGAATGCGGCTCAC
>NZ_SMMH01000057.1 GCF_004634215.1 Deinococcus fonticola
CAGTTCCGCACCTGGTACAACACCGTCCGCCCGCATTCGGTCTTGGGGTACAGCTACCCCTGGGTTAAGCTTCTGGAAGTGGCTGAGTCTCTCAAAGCCGCTTGAAGGATTTTCTGGAGCACTACCGGTCGCCTCGGAGTTGATCGTGTTGCAGGCGAGCAGTGGGGGCAGCTTTGATGATCTTCTGATCGATCATACGTCGGATGTCGGGATAGGCGCAGCGTCGAATGGGCAGGATGTAGTGTGCGTTCATGTAGATTCCTCGGAATGAAAGAACCGGCCTGATAAGAGGCCGGTTCACGAAAGATAGGTATGAGACGTTATTTGTCGACAGAGAGGATTTTCACCTGATTGTCGCTAAGGACGTAAGGTTGTACTGCGAGATACCCGTCCAGAAGGCCACAGGATAGAAGGAGGGCAGAATCGTCGAACAAGCCGCTCGTTTGCCCCTCGCGCAGCCAGAACTCGCATTCACTGAAGGACAGGGGGCTGTTGTCAGGTCGGAGGATCCAGTTGCCCATCCACTCAAGCTGGGGGAGATCCAGCACCTGAAGAGCGTCAGCCCAGCCGAGTTGATACTCAGGATTGCCGTCCAGAACGGGGTTGTTCCAGTGCCGGTAACCGTTCGGCGCGGCGACCTGAATGTGGAGTACGTCGTCGTGGACACTGCCAAAAAGTGGCCCACTGCGCCATATGCCAGGAGCGGTAAGTTGCTGCGTCAGTGTGCGGCGGGCAGATCCAGAAAGGGTGACGGTGTCAAATACGCCGCCGTCAACTTTGGGTTCCTCAGGCCACAGTGGCCCTAGAAATCGTCGGTGGAGGCGGGTAGTCAGAGTGACCACCCCCTGTAGGTGTTTTCCATTTTTTCCTCGCTGAGCAGCAGTTAGTTTGCATTGGCTCTTGCTGCTCCCCCTCCTGCTGTCCGGCCGCAGGCCGGTGCTGTGAGAGGTCATGTGCGGTTTTGTCAGATACCGTTTTGTGCGCTTTTAACGTCCGATGTAGGTGGGTGCAGTGTCTAGTCCCACACTCAGTCGTAGCTCTGATGCCTGGGGACGGATCGAATCGCTCTTTTCAGCCCCCACAGGATAAAAGGCGTCCAGCATGGTGCGGAGGAGGATCTTCTCGGCAGGGGAGAGGTCGGTGGCGGGCTGAGTCTGCCATAACCTGTTTACGGCAATCTGCCTGGGCACCTGAAAGGCCGCAATGCCTGTCAGGGCCTCAACATAATGTTCGCGTATGGCTGCTGGAAGTATGGCCCGGTAACCTTGAGTAAGGGCCAACCAGACGCTGGCCCGGATCATGATGTCTTGGCGGCTACATTGCAGTTCGCCGTGTGGTGGAAGGACTGATAGGGCTGGCCAGTCGAGGCGTGCCAGATTGCCGTGACTGTTGGGCCACCCTATCCAATGGAGTCTGGTAAGTGTCCGTCCTGCTGACCAGCGCGTCAGGAGTGCCTCCTGCTCTGACTGCAGCGTGTTTAGCGTCTGGCTGGGCAGCGGCACCAGCAGCTCATCATTTGCCTCCTGCGTGACCGCATGTTCATAGTCAGGGAGCACCAGAATGACCGTGGCATAGTCACTTAACTGATGGATAGCCCTTACCGTCCAGCGCTCGGGGTCGGCGATCAAAATGACATCCCATATCGGCGCTTTTTTTACGTTGTGCCAATCGATGACGCTTCCGCGACGTAGCGCCTTTCCGGTGACGCGTTTCACGTTGGCGCGTAACATCTGGTGATGTGTTTGGTGTGGGTCGGGGCCATGGTGCAGGACGCCAGCGTCGGAGTGCTGCACCAATGTCGCTGCGAGGTCAGTCCAAGTGGCCTGAGCTACGCTCTGCCAGTCGAGGAGCTGGGGGGTCGACGTGCTGCTCTCGGGACGAGTCAGGATCACACGTAGGGTGGCCCCATCCGTGGCGCTCGCCCACTCCGTTGGTAAAGATTGTCCGAACTGCCAGCCGAAAGGGTCTCGTGCTGCCGGATGGGGCCACGTACCCATTAGATCGACATCCTCCGCAGTCAGAGTCAAAGAAGAGTGGGGCAGGCTCCGGAGTATCCGGGGTTCTGCTCGCTGTGGTTCGATGGCCAGGCGAGCGACCTGTTTGCTGATCGCCTCTGGTGTGCGTTTCACCAGCCCGGCGATCTGATCTTCATGGATTGCGGCGTAAGTCAGGGCGGCGACCAGCTGCCGTTCCTGCCGCGTCCAGGTGGCAAAAGCCCTTGGTGCTGCGACCGAACGAGGCACTACTGGTCTCACCGTAAGGGAGATCTCCAGCAGGGTCAGGAGTGCTGTAAAAGCAACGTGTGAGCGGGTTACATCTGACATGATGGATGACGTGCAGCGTGTCCCACCATACACCCTGGAGCGGGGGTTTCAGCTGGTGAGTTACACCACGCCAGGCAAACGTGATGAGCCGTTTGTAGTCGTTCTCGAGCACCTTCCCGACCAGTACTGTCCGGTCTGTAGCGTCAATCATCCAGTTCGTTCGCTGTCACCACGCCGGATTCATGACGTTCCCTATGACGGTCACCCGGTGGTGCTAAGCGTGGTGGAAGGACAGTGGCGCTGCCCCACGAGGCAAGAACAGTACTGGCTGCGCTATGACGTTGATCGCCTGCGTTGTACCGATGCCCTGAGGGCCTATATCACTCGCCAACGCGGGAGAGTGACGGTGCGGGATCTGGCAAGAGAAACAGGCCTCAGCCCAGCGAAAATCGTTCGTCTGACAAAACATGCTGAGGCGCAACGAGTGCCCTCTACTCCTGTCGAGCGTGTTAAACACCTGGGACTCGACGACATCTACATGCAGGGAGGTCAGCACCTCATCGCTGTCGATCTGGATACAGGCCGCGTGCTGGCACTGCAACGTGCCGGTAACATCACTCAAGGACGTGCTGGACAGATTGACGTCGATATATTTGTTTTCGGATTGCCAGAGGCGGATGTGGTCGCCCTTGACCTGCATCCAGTGCAGTATCAAGCCGCCAGGCGACGCTGGCCTGAGGCTGTTCTGGTGGTGGACAAGCGTCATTTGCTCGCAATCATTGACCGGGAGGTATTGGCGCAGGCCGCCCGCGTGATCCTCGATTGGCACGAAGAGGACGATCAGAACCTCTCTGCACAGCGCATCATCAGCAAATTTGGCTCTGCTGCCTACCCCTACCTGGCACTCCGGACGCTGGTACTGCGTCGCCGTCATTCCCTGACGGCGGCAGACCACGTTGCGTGGTCGATGATCCGCCGTGAAAAAGGACAGGAGGCTCAGCTGCTGTGGGAAATGTACAGCTGGCGGGAGGCGCTCTATGACGTTTATGACCGTGATCGACGGGATCCTGCTGCTCTCACGGCGTGGCTGACTGCACTGACGCAGTGGCATACTCGGCGGTTCAATACCGAGGCGGGAAGCTATAGCCAGCCGCTGGGTCGGATTCGCTGGGCGCTCGAAACGTACCCGGAGGCCTGTGCCGCTTACCTGACGACAGGCGTGACCAATGCCGTCACGGAGAAAGCCAATGCCCGGGTACGGCGGGTCTTGCGTCAGGGCCACCGCTATGATCCACAGGCTCTGGTCAATCTGGTCAATCGGGAAGATGACGCGGAGCTGCCAACAGGAGCCGCTACCTATATGGTCTTGCAAACGTCAGTCCCTGGCAAAAGGAGGAAACGGAAACTCAGACTGGAGAAGGGAAATCTTCTACAGCAGCCCCATCCCGTTAGAGAAGACGACGCCTCACTTCCACCACCTGCTGCACCTTCACAGGGGAAACAGCAGGTGGTGCTCCACACGGTTCCCCATGTTGCTGCGCGGCATCTGCCTATTCAGCATCCCGATACCGGGTTGCCACAGCCGGTGTGGATATGGCTCCACTCGGCAGTAGCACCTGCACGACGTGGCTCTCCACGCTGGGTGTCACACATAGCGAACCTTGCACCCGAAGGTCTGTCGCCACAGTGGGCTGTTTTAAATGCAGGCAACGTCACCGACCGTAAGGGGATAAGGGTTGCTGCAGACTCCGTCAATTTATGGCGCACAACAGTGCTGTATCACTATGCTCTGCAGCAGGCACATGAGTTTGCCGCGACCATGCGGGACTTATTAGGCGATGGGTGGGATATCCATGATCTATGGTGCCGAAATACGGTTCTTTGTGACCAGTTACAGTCCACCCTCCTGACTCTCAGTGGAGCACGTTTTCTGTCCCCGACAGAACGAGACCTTGGTGTACTTCAGATGATTCAGCAGGGTCACTCGATCGAGGTCAGAGACGTTGATGCAATACGCGCGATCTTGGATTGTTGGTGTAGTGCAGCCCTGAGTGTGGACACGGGGCGTGCTGTGGATCGGCTTAGGCAGATACGTCCACAATTGTCTGCCCTCTCGCAGTCACAGCTACATGCTCTCATCCCGGAGATTCGTTGGCAGTTGGGAGCGGAGATGCTTGTACGGCAACAGCTACTGCCGCCAGAATTAACACCTACCAGAGTTGACCGAGCTTTACACTTCCAAGTCCTCTGGGAAGCTTGGCAGAAGATTAAGAATAGTTAAATTTTAGTGAGCATGGCGTCTGAGCTGAATATTTTGGTTCTTTTTCCTAACCCGTCCAAAACTGCTCTTAAAATTTAAAACAAAATAGCGTCAGATTTGTTTCACTTCTTTTATTATTTTATGAGCAAAATCAGCTCACCACTTCTCACAGCAACTCCCTCAGAGCGACTCCAACCCCCTCGGCGAGGCGGTGCATGTTATCGACGCTGATGTTGCGGCGGCCCACTTCGACCTGGGCGATGTACGACCAGGTGATGCCACTTCTGTCCGCGAGGTCTTCCAGGGTCATGCCCGCGCGGTTGCGTTCTTCTCGGAGGCGTCTGCCAAAAGTGAGGCGGGAGGTGGTGGGATCGCTCTGGGTTTTGGCCACACCGTAGGCTGGCGACTTGCTTCTGCTGGGGCCATGCAATTAAAGCCATATCAATTAAAGCCATGCTATTCTGTTGTGGTCGAAACGGGAGGAGAACATGACGAAAAAACTGGCCCTCATCTTGACCCTTGCTCTGCTGGGAACAGCTTCCGCCGCCAAGCCCGCCAACTGCGCCAAGACCGTGGGGCTGTACTCAGGTTCACTGCACTACACCAGTCTCGCGAAGTTCCCGGATCCGGAGGAAGAGGTCAGCCTCGACTTTCTGGATCGCTTCAATCCAGTGGCATCAGCCGAGGTCTGCGGTGTGAAATTCAGGGCCGATGCCGGAGAGAAGACGCTCACCGCCAGTGCGCCTGATCTGGGGAGCATCGCCCGGGTTTTCTCGTCCAGGGCGAAGGGGCAGCTGTCCATCTCCACATTTTTTCCCAATAAGTTAGGGAAAGCGGCCTCTGTAGATCTGCTGTACGATCTGAAGGGGCGAACCGTCAGCTTCAAGGATCCCGGAGACCTGATCACGACGTTTGTCATCGCGGTCAAAGTCGATGGTGGTGCCCTGCAGCCGCTGTATTACAACGGCAAGATGACGCCGGTTCGGATTCCGCCGTCAGCCAAGGCCTTTGACCTCTATGTCCGGATGCCGACAGGGAAGTTCACGGCCTGGGAACGGGTCAGCGTCAACCTGAAGACGCCGGGTGTGGTGCTGTATCAGGAAGCCAAGTTCCCAGCGAAGTAAGCCTCTCAAATTGCAGCCGCTCACCTCTGGTGGGCGCTTTCTACGGCAGGGCCTTGCTGCGCCCAGACACCTGTTGACGGGGAGGGGAGGGATGTGACGACGACGGACAGTTTGCGGATCGTACGTGACCGTGCGGTGGCACTGGAACGCCAGTTGGACAGCATAGGGGCAGTGGGGAACGGGCTGGGGGAGAAGTACCGCAACCTCGACCTGCCTGCGGCAGTACAGGAGGATCTAAGGCAGGTGGTTCACCTGCGCAACAGGGTCATGCACGACGGTATCGACCTTAACCCCGCTGATCTGGCACGGTTTGAACAGGCCGCAGATCGGGCCATGACCGCGTTGTCAGGTCGTCCTGGGGGCAGGGGAGCAACGTCGGCAGACCAATCCAGCGGCTGTGGTGCCACTCTGGTGGCGCTCGTCGTCATTGTTGGTGCGGCGTGGTTCCTGACTGCGGTGATTCATCATCCGCTCGTGGATGCCTTGATCTGGTTCCTGGCGTTGCTGATGGTCTGGGGAGCGGTGACCAGCAAGAAGAAGAAATAGGGAGACCTCGCTTCACGGTTGGCAGGTCAGGTTCCGCCGACACGCTGAACTGAGTTCAGGCAGATTTGAGTCGTCCTCATCTTATGAGGAAAGGTAGAGTGAACCATGAAAAAATCACTGTTCTTAGCATCTATTGTACTCTTGCTCACAGGCTGCGCAGAAAATAATGCGCCTACGGCGAAGCCAGAGATTAGTCTCAGTGCTGAAAGAGTCACGGTAGTCAGCGGTGCGTCGGAAGTGACCACAGAGATCAACCTGACTCGTCGGAACGGACACACTGAGGCGGTTACGCTCAGCGTGTCCGGGATGCCCCAGGGGATGAGTGCGGTATTTGAGAAGAGTGTTCTCAGTGCTTCGGAGACAGTGGCTAAACTTCAACTTAAAGCTATAAATGTTCCGTCCCAACTGTACAAACTTACGGTGACAGCCGACAGTCCTTCTGCAAAAACCAGCACCACGCTCGAGGTGATCGTAAACATTGCTGATTAGCTGACATTTCCGCTCAATGTTAGGCAAGTTTCAGTCGCGCCTACGGTTCCTGCCGGGGTTCAGGTGAGCTGGCCTGCCGTACTTGAGGCCACGGGCTACCGGGTTGACCGCCGGTGTGGCTCGGATGGGTACTCCGAACTCACCAAGGGCGCACTCCCCGCGACCAACAACGCCTTTCACTGACGGTTTTGTGATCGTGGTAGATACCCTTTTGTTTCGGAAAGAGCGGCCCGGTTCTATCAACGACGTGGATTCATGTGCTTTCCGCATGAAGAACTGCCCTTGTTCCTGGGAGTCAGACAGGCCAGGCCCTGAGCGGGAGACGAAACATCACCACGTCTCCTGCAAAAACCTTCTATAATATTGAAGGTTTTTGTATGACTTCGAGCCTCCACCGTTTTCAGGAACTGTCCGCGCTGGCGGATGCCCAGGTCGGGTACTTCACTGCCGCGCAGGCCCTGAACCTGGGCTACAGCTATCCAACCCAGCATCACCACACCCAGCAAGGCAGCTGGCAACGGACACGACACGGCCTGTACCGCCTCAGCACCTACCCACTCTCTCCTGACGAACATCTGGCTGAACTGAGTCTCTGGAGCCGCAACCGTCAGGGTGAAGCGCAGGCGGTGGTCTCCCATCACACGGCGCTGGCCTTCCATGAACTCAGTGACCTGCTTCCAGAACAGATTCACCTCTCGGTACCCAGAGGGTTTCGTAAACTGGCACCGCCGGGCGTCCAGCTGCACACCAATGAGATTCCTGTTGCCGACCAGCAGACGCAACGTGGATTCCAGGTCACGTCCGTCCTGCGCACCCTGCAGGATATGGTGGGCACCGACCTTTCACCTGAACTGCTGGATCAGGCCACAATGCAGGCCGTAGAGCGGGGCCTGATCAGTGCCGCACAAAGCAAGTGGCTCGCCAAGAGCTTTGAACGCAAAAAACGTGGCGAGTGATGGGTCGTTCAACCCAGTGTAAAGCGTTCATCACCGAGCTTGAGGGTCAATTCAAGCTCCCCGCCGATCGCCCGCGCAAATTTACGGAGGGTAGCCAGTTCGGTTCTGTCGAGGTCACCGTGCTCTATACGTGAAATTCGTGACTGAGACACCTGAAGTTGCTCAGCCAGTTCCTGCTGGCTGAGTCCTGACGCAGCCCGAACTTCGGCGAGTTTGTAAGCGCGTACCTGCGCCAGCATCTGTCCCCGCAGTGCAGCCACTTGGCTTTCATCAATACGTCCGGCTTGTTCAGCTTCCTGACGCACTGCCTTCCAGTTTCTGGCCTTCATAGCTCCTCCTCGTAGTGACCCGCCAGCCAGAGGTCGTAGCGACTTTCTGCCAGCGGAATATGCTCGGTGTACCACTGTGTCCATTGCCCTGCTTTATCACCTGCTGTGAGCAAAATGGCCTGCCGTTTGGGGTCGAAAACAAACAGGATGCGTATTTCGGTCTGTCCCACTGAACCAGGGCGCAGTTCCTTGAGATTCGCCAGTTGCGAGCCAGTCAGGGTATCGACCAGGGGCCGACCTAACATTGGCCCACGGTCTTCCAGTAAGTCCAGCGCTGCCGTCACCAGTTGTGAAGTGGCGTGATCAAGCCCTGCGAACCATTCATCCACTTCACCCACCAGAATGATCTCCCAGGCCATGGCTGATTATGACATATATGTCATATCTGTTGTGTCTCCCTGGGTTTACTGGCCAGCACTTCCAGGGGAGTGGCGGTGGCGTGGGCCAGTTCAGGTTCATTCTCCGAGGCGAACTCCGACAACTTTCAAATAAGCCGCTGCAGCCGTCGTCTTTTCAACTTCCTCACAGGAAGGCCGTGAAGGGGCCTCGGTAACCTTCTGAGGGTAAAAGTACCTGTCAAAAATCCTCGACCTCTGCCGAAACGTCATCGTCTGTGACCGCCACATACTTGCGGGTGGTTTCCACACTGGAATGCCCCAAAAATACGGCTACGCGGGTAAAATCACCGACTTTCTGGTACAGCCGCGTACCGCTGGACTTGCGGGCGGCGTGAAATCCGCGCCAGAAACCCGGATGACCAGCAGCGCGACTGGCCTTGCGCATCCGGTAGGCGGCCTGGCTGTATGTCCAGTGGAACAACCTGTTGTCAGTTTGGGGAATGACCTCACGTAAGGCTTCTCGCACACGCTTTCCGAGCGGAACACGCCGGATTTTCCCACCTTTGCCATAAACCTTGAGGATGTTTCCAGCAATATCGTCTGTTTTGACCTGGAGAGCCTCACCGATGCGCAGGCCCGCGTGGGCGCACAGGAGTAACAGTGCACTGAGTTCCTTATCGCAGGAATGCAGTATTTCCTCAAGTTCGTCCCGGTAAGGTGGCCTTTTGACGATGGCCGGTGTGCGGTCTTGTGGTGGACTGACGTTGGTGAAGGGGTTGATCTGGGTCGCGCCTGCCCAGTCCAGAGCGCGGTAGAGCGCTCTGGCTCCTGCGATGTACTGCTGTACAGTCGCGGCGGAAAGCTTTCCAGAGCGGCCCCGCCCACAGCTAGGGCGTTCTTGCAGATACGCGAGGTAGCGCCCACCGTCGCGCCGCCCGGGACGGAGCAGCTGCACACCACTCGCCTGTGCCCACGGAACGAAACTCCGGACGCCCAGACGGTAAGCGGTCAAGGTGTGCGGACTGGTGCGGCTGCCCTGCGAACTCCCGGAGCGCATGTAAGCCATCAGCACCTGCGTCAGACCTTCCACGTCATAGTTCGCGGCGGCCTCGACCGCCCGAATCCGCAGGGCCTGATCGGTCAGGTCGCTGAGGGCCAGGGCGGTGGTCGGAGGGGCGAGCGTCACGGTCGAGTTCAGAGTAGCAAATTTTGACAATAACGGCGATTATTGTCAGAATTGATGCACCAAAGGCTTGATTTGTGTCTGAATGACGACACCAGACTCCTCAAAGCTGATGAACTTAAGGATTCGGTTGACTTACAGATCGACCCATAACTTATGGTTCGTAGACGGACGCTTGGGATTAGGGCAGTTTTGCGTCGGTGCGGTTAAGCCTTCAGCATAGGAGGCGAGACCATGACGACCAGGAAGTGGAGTGACCCCCAAAACGCGGACAGAGGAGCAAGGCATGTCGCCCCGGTCAGCCCGTAGGCTGATCAGCAGATGGAGGGAGACAACGCATGCCCGGACGAACCCACAGCCGCGAGTTCAAACTTGAAGTTCTTGAACAAATCGAACGCAAGCAGAAAACGACCGCCCAGGTGTGCCGCGAACACCAGCTTTCACCGAGCCTGATTCACCGGTGGCGCAAGGAAGTGGAAATGCGTGGCGGCGCGGCTTTTACCGATATGAAGACGGGAGATCAAGCGTTAGAGAGGCGAATTGCCGAACTGGAACGGTATGTCGGGCAACTTGCCCTGGAAAACACAGTTTTGAAAAAGTCGTTGGCGAACTACCGCACCAGGAGCGGCTCCAAATGATTAGGGATGCGCGTGTCGCGCATCCGGAACTCACGGTGGTTCGCCTTTGTGATGTCTTTTCGCTGAGCCGCAGCAGTTTCTACGAACACAAAAACAACGAAAATACTGACCCAGATGACGAGTTGGCGACTGAGATTGAAACCATTATTGAAGAATTCATCGGTTACGGGTATCGGCGGATCACCCGTGAGTTGGCTCGTCGGAAGAAAAATGTGAACCACAAACGCGTCTTGCGGGTGATGCGCGAACGTGGGCTGACTCATCGCAAAAAGCCGCGTAAGACGACGACCACGGATTCCGGGCATGCTCATCAGCGGCATCCGAATTTGTTGGCCGTCACGCACGTTCTCCGTCCCAATCAGGTTTGGCAGGCTGACCTGAGTTATGTCCGCGTGACTGGTGGCTTCGTGTACGTCGCATGTGTGCTGGACAGCTTTACCCGTGAAATCGTCGGCTGGGCAATTTCTGAACGTCTGACCACTGATGTCGCCCTGGAAGCGCTGGACAACGCGCTGATCGCGCGTTGTCCTTCACCTGGGCTGATTCATCATTCTGACCAGGGCGTGCAATACGCCTGCACCGCCTACACCGAAGTTCTGAAGGCTGCTGGCATCATGTCGAGTATGTCCAGAACGGGAAATCCTTATGACAATGCTCGGATGGAGAGCTTCTTCAAAACCCTGAAAGTGGAGGAGGTCAATTTACAGGAATACGCTGACCTGGACGAGGCCCGTGAAGGTATTGGTCGGTTCATCACCTTGTACAACGAAAGGCGGCTGCACTCCAGCCTGGGGTATGTGCCCCCGGCTGAGTTTGCCGCCCAGTATCATCAAGCCCAGATGTGACTTGACCCTGGGCTGGCCCCAAAAGTTGGACGGTTTCAAGTAGAGACTCGGCTCAGGTCAAGGGTACAACAACGCGGATCAATGCTCATCCAGGGGACGGGATGACGGCCACATTTGCGGCGCTGTGACCGCAA
>NZ_SMMH01000058.1 GCF_004634215.1 Deinococcus fonticola
CGCCCTGCTGGCCCAAGTGATTTTGTCCAAGTTGGATCTCTCGGCCCGCTTTGAAGAATTAGAACATCTGCCGTCCAGTCCGCTAAATTTCGGCCTCAAAGCCGCCTAAAACTGCACGAACCATTGTTATACGAGAAACAGCGTGGAGATGCTTCCAGTACGCTCCCTCGCCCACAAGCGTTCCCACAGGCGGAGGGCCGAAGCGCGCGGCCCCGACCCCTTCTTTCACATGGAGACATTCAGTTGCCGCACCAGAGGCCGGTTCAGTCGATGCTGCTGCGCCACTTCCATTCGCTGGCTTTCTTCATGACGTGGGCCATACCGCCGGTCATGGCGAGCTTCTGGTTCCAGGGAAGTTTCATCCAGCCGACGGCCATCAGTCCCCCCAGGCTGACGAATTCGCCCATAGTGTTGGGTTCGTACTTCTCCAGTTCGCGGCCTCTGACCATATGGCGGATGTTCTTGCCCGTCAGGCGACCTTGCTGACCGGCGTGCTGGGCGGTGGTGGGCACGGGTTTACCGCCCTGGTCATGGGCCAGGGCCATGTCGCCCACCACGAACACGTCGGGGTACCCTTTGGCCCGCAGGTAATCGTCCACGGCGATGCGTCCGCCGGGGCCTTTCTCCAGCCGCTCACCTTTGACGATGTCGCGGGCCTGAATGCCGCCCGTCCAGATGATCTTCCCGGCCTGAAGCTGTTTTTGCTCGCCGTCAGCGGTCTGCACCGTGACGCCCTCGGCACTGGCCTCCATCAGGCGGTGGCCGGTCAGGACGTGAATGCCGTAGTCGTGCAGGGTACGTTCGGCGCGGGCGCGCAGGGCGTCGTCGAGGACTGGCAGGATTTTGGGGCCGGCTTCCACCAGATAAATGTTGAAGGGCGGCAGGCCGCGTGTCCTGCTCAGCACCTGCGCACGCTGCGCGAGTTCGGTGACCAGTTCCACGCCGGTCAGGCCCGCGCCGCCCACCACGATGTCGCGGTTACCGCTGTACCCGGCGCTGTAGATGCGGTTCACGTAGTTGAAGATCTCGTCGGCGTCGGATACGTCCTTCAGTTCGGTGGCGTGGTCGCTCAGGCCGGGGATGCGGTAGAAGTTCGTGACGCTGCCCAGGCCGACCACCAGCGTGTCGTAGGTCAGCACCCGGCCATCCTTGAGGGTCACTTCACGCGCGTCCACGTCGATGCTGTCCACGCTGGCCTGCTCGAAATTGACCCCGGTGCCGCGCAGCAGCGGCTCTATCGGCAGGGTGACGCGGGTGTTGTGGGCGGCGGCCTCGTGCAGGCGCGTTTCGAAGGTGTGGTAGGGGTTGCGTTCGACCAGCAGGACTTCCAGGTCGGGGGTGGGTTTCATTTTGGTGGCGGTGGCCAGGCCAGCGTAGCCTGCGCCGAGGATCAGGGTTTTCATGGGCGGCTCCTGTGGGGGTGGTTTCAAGGTCGATCCCTCTGGGGGTTGGCCGTCTGGTCTGGGGCGTGTATGCGGCAGAGTTTCCTGTCGATCACCAAGTTGGTGAATCAATTCACAAATTGATGACAGCGAACAGCCGCACTCAGCAAAGGGCCAGGGGACATTCCGCCCGACCTGCAGAAAGTGTACACCACACCCGAAATGGACTGGTCATGCTCCCTTCAGCGTGACTACACAAGTCGATTCGGGCTGTCCTGAACCCCGTTCAAGCTCAAGCGGCCCGCTACAGCCAAAGCCATGTCCCCCACACCTGCCCGCCTGGCCCTGCTGGCAACCATCGCTGAAAGGTTGCTGGGCCAGCCGCCCTCCCCTGTGCTGAAGGTCGCCATCGATGGTGTGGACGGCGCCGGCAAAACCACCTTCGCGGACGAACTGGCCGCCACCCTGAGCAAGCGCGGTCAGCAGGTCATCCGGGCCAGCATCGACGGTTTTCACTCCCCGCGCGAAATGCGTTACCGGCTGGGCCGCCACTCGCCGGAAGGGTTCTACCGAGACTCGTACAACCTGGACGCCCTGAAAAGAGAACTGCTGGAACCGCTCAGTCCAGGCGGCTCACTGCGTTACCTGACGCGGATCTTTGACGTGAATAGCGACCACACCATCCACGACAAACCCGCACACGCGCAAGGGAGTGAAATTCTACTCCTGGACGGACTTTTTCTGCACCGCCCGGAACTGCGATCCTTCTGGGACGACTCGATTTTCCTGAAGGTGGATTTCGTCATTTCCGTGCCACGCGGCGCAGCTCGCGGCCCCGGTTTCGGCTCCGCTGATCCTTACGCCGAGAGCAACCGGCGGTACGTGCAGGGCAACCGGCTGTACTTTGCCGAGGCCAGCCCGGAAGACCGTGCCGGGATCGTCGTGAACAACAACGACCTGCACGCCCCGTATATCGAGAAAATCACACCAGGAAACTAAAGCAGCCCCCGCCGCTGCAATTCCGCCAGGGCGTGCCACATCACCAGACTGCCCGGCGCGTCGTGAATCTCACCCGCCCGCAGCCTCCGGTACGCTTCCGCCAGCGGCAAAACCATGCGCTCGATAGTCTCGTCCGGCATCAGTCGGTTTTCGCCCAGTTGCACACCGAACGCGATGAAAGCGAAGTACACCGCGCCGCTGAAACTGGCGTTCGGGTAGAAGGCGGGCAGGGCCACCCACTCGCCCGCCGTGCCGCCCGCCTCCTCCAGCAGTTCGCGCTGGGCCGCCGCGAAGGGTTCCTCACCTTCCTCAAGGGTGCCCGCCACCGTTCCCGTGACGAACGCCCTGACCGGGTGGCGGTACTCGCGCAGCAAGACGACCTCGCCCGCCGCAGTGACCGGGAGGACGAAAACGGCTTTCGGGCCGCGTGGACGGTACAGTTCCTCGAATTCATGACCGGACGGCATCCGCACGCGGTCTGTCCTGACCGTGCGCTTCCCCGCCGTCAACTCGCGCGAGGAGAGCACCTGCACGGGCAGCGCGTCGTCCGGCTGCAATTCAGTCCAGTTCAGGTGGGCGGGCGTTTCAGGCATGGCCCGAGCTTAATGCAGGCACCGCGGCCGGGCATCCACCGGAAGAGACGGGAACGTTTCGGCAACCCTTCACCCCCCGCGTTCCGGTGTGCTTGAATGTGAAGCGGTCAACACACAATTCAGTCCGGTTTTCGCCCCACGCACTCCCGCCCTTCAGGAGGCCTGCATGAACGTCACTGTCAACGTGAACGGCAAACCCTACACCCGCGACGTGGAACCACGAACGCTCCTCGTCCATTTCCTCAGGGAAGAGCTGGGCCTGACCGGCACGCACGTCGGGTGCGACACCAGCCAGTGTGGCGCCTGCACCGTCCACCTGGGCGGAAACGCCGTGAAAAGTTGCACTGTCCTGGCTGTGCAGTGCGACGGCATGGACGTGAAGACCATCGAGGGCATGGGCACCCCCGCCGAGCTGCACCCCTTGCAAACCGGTTTCTGGGAGGAACACGGCCTGCAGTGCGGCTTCTGCACGCCTGGCATGATCATGGCCAGCGCCGAACTCCTCAAGCACAACCCCCACCCCACCGAAGAAGAAATCCGTTACCACCTGGAAGGCAACTACTGCCGTTGCACCGGCTACCACAACATCGTCAAAGCCGTGCAGCACGCCGCGAAGCTGATGAAGGGTGACGGGACAGGCCAGGCCGCAGACGACTGAACGGCCTGAAGGGCGTGGCCTGGAGAGGCTGAAGCAAAAGCGGCCCTTTTCCTCCACGCCACAGGTTGCAGGCCACAAGCCCCATCCAGAGGGAGGCATCAATGACCCAGGAAAAGTACTTTGGGAAGGCCCTGAAGCGCACCGAAGACCCGCGTTTTATCACGGGCGCCGGAAATTACGTGGACGACATCGTGCTGCACGGCATGCTGCATGCAGCGATGGTGCGCAGCCCCTACGCGCACGCGAAGATTGGCGGGATCGATAAGAGCAGTGTGGAAGGCATGCCCGGCGTGATGCAGGTGCTGACCGGGGAGGACGTGCAGCAGGCAGGCCTGGGCAGCATTCCAGTGGGCTGGCTGCTGCCCGACCTGAAGACGCCGCCGCACCCCGCCATTGCCACTGACGAGGTTCACCACGTGGGAGACATCGTGGCGGTGGTCATCGCGGAAACCCGCGCCCAGGCCGAGGACGCCGCCGCTGCGCTGGACGTGGACTACGAGGCGCTGCCCAGCGTTGCCAGTGCCAGCGAGGCCCTGAAGGAAGGTGCGCCGCAGGTTCACCCAGACGTGCCGGGGAACAGGGCGTTTCACTGGGAAATCGGGGACGCCGCCGCGACGGCCGAGGCGTTTAACCGGGCCGAGCGCGTGGTGAAGTTGAAGGCGACCAACCACCGCATGATTCCGAATGCCATCGAGCCGCGCGCCAGCCTGGCGCAGTTCAGCCCGGCGAGTGGCGAGTACACGCTGTACACCACCTCGCAGAACCCGCACGTGCACCGCCTGATTCTGGCGGCGTTCGTGATGAACATCCCCGAGCACAAATTGCGCGTGGTGTCGCCGGACGTGGGCGGGGGCTTCGGCAGCAAGATTTTCCAGTACCAGGAAGAAGCGATCGTGCTGCTGGCCGCGCGTCTGATCGGACGTCCGGTGAAGTGGGCGGCGCGGCGCAGCGAATCCTTCGTGAGTGACGCGCAGGGCCGCGACCACGAATCCGAGGCGGAACTGGCAGTCACGAACGACGGGAAACTGCTAGCGTACCGCGTAAAAACCATCGCCAACCTGGGCGGATATCAGACGCTGTTTGCGCCCGCCGTGCCGACCTATCTGTACGGCACGCTGTGCAACGGCGTGTACAAGTTCGAGGCGGTTCACGTGGAAGTCACCGGGGCCATGACGAACACCGTCCCGGTGGACGCCTACCGTGGCGCGGGCCGCCCGGAAGCCACGTACCTGCTGGAACGCATCGTGGACGTGGCGGCGCACGAACTGAACATGGATCCGGCCGAGTTGCGCCGCAAGAATTTCATTCAGCCCGACGAATTCCCGTACCAGACGCCGGTGGCCCTGGTGTACGACAGCGGCAATTACGAACCCGCGCTCGATCAGGCCATGGACATGATGAAGTACCAGGAAGTCCGCGCCGAACAGGAGAAGATGAAGGGCGGGAAGAAGGTGCTGGGCGTGGGCCTGATCTCGTTCGTTGAGGCGTGCGGCCTGGCGCCGTCGGCGCTGGTAGGTCAACTGGGCGCTCAGGCCGGGCAGTGGGAAAGCAGTCTGGTGCGCGTTCACCCGACCGGGAAAGTGGAGCTGTTTACCGGGTCGCACAGTCACGGCCAGGGCCACGAGACGGCCTTCCCGCAGATCGCCGCCGACGAACTGCAAATCCCGATCAGCGACATCGAACTCATTCACGGCGACACCGGACGGATGCCCTACGGCTGGGGCACCTACGGCAGCCGCAGCGCCCCGGTAGGCGGCAGCGCCCTAAAACGCGCCCTGGAGAAAATTACCGCCAAGGCGAAGAAGATCGCCGCGCACCTGCTGGAAGCCAGCGAGGAGGACGTGGAGCACGCGGACGGGGTGTTCCGCATCAAGGGCGCACCGGACAGGAGCAAGACCTTTTTCGACATCGCTTTAATGGCGCACCTGGCGCACAACCTGCCCGAAGGTATGGAACCTGGCCTGGAAGCCACGGCGTTCTACGACCCGGCGAACTTCGTTTACCCGTTCGGCACGCACATCGCCGTGGTGGAGATCGACACCGAGACCGGGCACGTGAAACTGCGGAATTACGGCAGCGTGGACGACTGTGGCCCCCTGATCAACCCCCTGATTGCCGAGGGGCAGGTGCACGGCGGCATTGCGCAGGGCATGGGACAGGCGCTGCTGGAAGAAGGCGTGTACGACGACGAGGGCAGCCTGCTGACCGGCACGTACATGGAGTACGCCATGCCCCGCGCCGACGACGTGCCCAGCTACCAGCTCGGTCACACCGTGACCCCCAGCCCGCACAACCCCCTCGGAGTAAAGGGCATAGGCGAGGCGGGCACCATCGCCAGCACCGCCGCTGTCGCCAATGCTGTCATGGACGCCCTGTGGCATGAGTACGGCATCGCTCACCTGGACATGCCGTACACCGCCGAGAAAGTCTGGCGGGCCATTCAGGCGGCCAGGGGCACCCAGGAGCAGGCCGCAGACGATTAGAGAAGTCCGGTCGGCAAGGAATAAGGAACAAGATGTGAGATTCCTTGCCACCTGGACGCCGACCAACGGGAGGCACTTATGTATCCAGCAGCATTTGATTACCAGAAGGCAGCCAGTGTGGATGAGGCCCTGAGGGCCCTGGCCGACAATCCGGACTTGAAGGTGATTGCGGGCGGGCATTCGCTTTTGCCGGCCATGAAGTTGCGCCTGGCGCAGCCCCCAGCCCTGCTGGACATCTGGGGAATCGAGGAGTTGAAGGGCATTAAGGAGGAAGGGGGCTGGTTCGTGGTGGGGGCCATGACCACGCACTTCGAGGTGCTGACCAGCACCCTGCCGCTTTTTCACGAGGTGGCCGGCTGGGTGGGTGACCCGATGGTGCGTCACCGCGGCACCATTGGCGGCAGCCTCGCCCACGCCGACCCCAGCGCCGACTACCCGGCGGCTGCCCTGGCCACGGGGGCGGAGTTCGTGATTCGCGGGCCGGGCGGCGAACGCACCGTGAAGGCCGACGACATGTTCAGAGGCATGTTCGAGAGCGCCGTGGAAACTGGGGAACTCCTGACGCACATTCGCGTTCCCAAGACCATGACCGCTTACGCCTACGAGAAGTACCGCCACCCTGCCAGCCACTACGCCATCGTGGGCGTGGCCGTGGCCAAACACGCGGACGGGCAGATTCGCGCCGCGTACACTGGCGCAGGCGAGAAAGCCGAACGCCTCCCCCAGCTCGAAGAACGCCTGAATGCCGGACAGGATGCCGGAACAGGCCTGGTCGACGCGGGCGGCCTGCTGGGGGATCGCTTCGCCAGCGCCGAATACCGCGCCCACCTGGTGGATGTGCTGGCGGGCCGGGCCGCGGCACGGATCAAGTAAACAGCCGTCTGAAGGTAGCGTCTGGAGTGCCCCCCGAAAATCGGACGAATCTGACTAGAGACGAAGGCTCGCCACCAGTTCTAAGCTGGAAAGCGAGGCCCACCCTATGAAAATCCGTCAGTTTACCGAAGACCAGATCATCAAGCTGCTCCAGGAAGGCAAAAAGGGTGAAAAGCCTGTTGAAGACCTCTGCCGCGACTTCGGGTGCAGCACCGCTTCCTACTACACCTGGAAGAAAAAGTACGGCGATACCAACCCTGACGAAGCCCGTAGGCTTCTTGGCCAGAACGGACTCGCTTGAGCAAGCCTGGCCGCTTCGTCAGCTCGAAAAGGAAAACGCCCGTCTACTACGTATCGTTGGCCAGCAGCGCCTGGAAATTGACGCCATGAGGGATGTCCTTGGAAAAAAGCGGTAACGCCCAACCAGAAACGCGCCGTCGTCAGGGAGCTGGTCGCGGCGCAGATCAAGCCCGAACGGGCTTGTGTTCTGGTGGGCCTGTCCAAATCCTCGTGGCACTATCAGCCGAAACCGCGCCAGGACAGCGAACTCCGGCAGCGCATCCATGAGCTGGCCAGAGAGTATCCCCGCCGGGGATACCGATTCATTCATGCCCTCCTTGTTCGCGCAGGAGTCACGATCAACAAGAAGCGCGTTCGACGACTCTGGCGCGAAGAAGGTCTTACCATCAAACCCAAAACCTCCCGAAAAATCCGCACTGGGGCGTCCATTCCGATGCAGGCTGAGTATCCCAATCACGTCTGGACGTACGATTTCGTCTTCGACCAGACGCTGGCCGGTACAAGCCTGAAGATCCTGACCCTGACCGACGAATTCACCCGGCAGTCCCTGGCACTTCGGGTGGCCGAATCCTTCACCTCCATGGAGGTGAAGGCCGTCCTGCAGGGAGTTATTGCGCAGCGTGGTGCACCAGGATTTATCCGCAGCGACAACGGTTCTGAATTTATTGCCCGTGATCTGGGCATCTGGCTGGCTGTCCAGGACATCGGAACCAGGTTCATTGAACCGGGCAAACCGTGGCAGAACGGCTTTGCCGAGAGTTTCCACTCTCGTCTGCGCGAGGAATGCTTGAACCGAGAGGTTTTTTACTCCGTACAGCATGCCCAGGTGCTACTTGACGACTGGCGAAGGTTTTACAACAGCGCCAGGCCGCATTCGTCTCTGGCTTATCTGACCCCGGACGAGTTTGCCCAGCAGGCCAGGGGGCGGCCTGCCGACCCCCTTTGCGGTCACAACGCCGCAAATGTGGCCGTCATCCCGTCCCCTGGATGAGCATTGATCCGCGTTGTTGTACCCTTGACCTGAGCCGAGTCTCTACTTGAAACCGTCCAACTTTTGGGGCCAGCCCACGTCCGGGTGGGCGCTCCTTCTCTTTTTGCCGCGCCGGCTGGGCTGCTGCCGAGGGTTCTCTGCCCTTTGCTCCACTACAGTGAGGGGGTGGACGAGGAGACTTTCCGGCAGAGGGTACTGGAGCTGGTGGCGCGGATTCCGCCGGGCCGGGTGGTGACTTACGGGCAACTGGCGCTGCTGGCCGGCAAGCCCGGCGCGGCGCGGCAGGCGGGGTTTGTGCTGCATTCGCTGGCGGGGCACCGGACCTTGCCGTGGCAGCGGGTCATCAACGCGCAGGGCCGTGTCAGCACCCACAAACTGGGTTTTGGCGACCTGCAGGAGCGACTGCTGGAAGCCGAGGGAGTGCTGTTCGGCGCGTCGGGCCGCTGTGACCTGAAGCGACTGCAATGGTGGCCGGATGAAGAGGCCAGCGGGCCGCCCGCAGAGTTGTTTTAAAACGGCCAGGTCATGAAGTCTTTCGGAAGGGGCACAGCCCACTTTGTCCCTTCGTCTGCCCGGTCGGTAAATCGTATGCTGTGGGGCATGACGAGTGGAAGGAAGAATAACTGGACGGCTGGAAACGCCATGTCTTGGGTCATGGGTGTGCTGCTGGGTGGCCTGATCGGCCTGATTCTGCTGATCGTCATTCCACGCACCCTGGGCGGGCAGGCGGCTGGTGGGGCAGCCGAGACCGGCACCACGGCGGCCACTACCGGCACGGCCAGTGCTGGAACCGAAGGCGGCAGCGACAGTAGTGACGACAACGGCAACACCGCCTCCAACAACCCTGGCACGGCCGCCACGGGGCCGGACGGCACGCCCGGTACGGGCTCCAAGGGATCGGCCAGTGACGGCGCGGGCGCTTCGGGCCAAGTCGCGCCGGGAGCCACCGAGCCGGAGACCGAGGCCAGCACCGCCGGTGAAGACAACCAGAGCGTGCCCACCATCGCCGCTGGTTCGGGGCAGCAGAATCAGGCCGCGGGCGGCGAAGCCGGGGAAGGAGACGCTGCGGCGGGTCAGGAGAAATTCGCGGGCAGCTGCGCCGGCTGCCACGGCGCAAATGCCGAAGGCGGCATGGGCCCCAAGATGGACAAGGCGAAAGCCTGGACGGCCGAGCAGTTCACGGCGGCAGTGCGTGAAGGGAAAACGCCGGACAGGACACTGGGCATGGTGATGCCTCACTTCACGACCGAGCAGGTCAGCGACGCGGAACTGAACAACATTCACGCCTACCTGAAAACCGTGAACTGATCCATAAAGGCCACGGACTGGCAACGCTTCACCAGCACCTTGAACAATGATTGACCTCTTCCCGACATTCAGGAAGAGGTTTTTGTTGGTCGGCAGGCCTGGTATAGATAGGCACTTTCCCGCTGGAGTACAGGAACATCACCCGAGCGCAGGGAGCACCGTCCAGATCCGCCTTTCCTTTCGCTCGCCACCGAAACAGGAAAATGAATCACGGCGATTAAAGCATTTGACATAAAAAGGTTTCTGGATGGGCATGAGTCATCCAACCGAAGATGTCGCGTAAGGTGACGTTCAAAAGCCCGTTCCAGATGGCTTGAATCAAGGTCTTGACCTCCCGGTATTCGCCAGCCCGAATCCAAGCTTTCAATTTGGAGAACATCATTTCAATGGGATTGAAATCTGGGCTGTACGGTGACAGAAAGAGGAGCGTGCAGCCACGCTCCTCAATCAGCGTCCTGACCTCATCACGATGATGAGCCGAGAGATTGTCCAGCACTATGACCTGCCCAGGGGTGAGGGCAGGACATAAGACCTCGCGCACATACCACTCAAACACGGCACCATTCACCGAACCTTCCACGACGAGCGGGGCGATAGGCCCGCTGCATTGCAGCCCACAAATCAAGGTGTGATTCTTGCCCCAGTTGCGTGGCACACGTCCCACTGCTCGTCGATGGCTGGGCGCGCGCCCATACAAACGCGTCAGTGATGTATTGAAGCCGCACTCATCGACAAACACCAGGCGAGCCGGAGTATGTAGATACGGTTGCAGATCATTGAGGAACTGCGTGCGCAGTTCCTCATCACGTTCGCTGGCGATGAGTCCTTTTTTTGTGGGTGATGCCGTGTCGCCGGAATACCCGGTCAACCGTACGGTAGGAGAGGTAATGCTCCAGGGATTCCTTCCAAAAATCGCCTGACCGATAGGAGGGTCAGGCAAACTGGAGGAACTCTATGGGAAAGCAGCGCAAAACTTGGGCATCTGGGGTCAAGGAAGAAATCGTCCTGGC
>NZ_SMMH01000059.1 GCF_004634215.1 Deinococcus fonticola
TCGAGCTTGAATTCGCGGCTGTGTAGTCGTCCGGGCATGGTCGGTCTCCCTCCATCTGTTGATCAGCCTACGGGCTGACCGGGGCGACATGCCTTGCTCCTCTGTCCGCGTTTTGGGGTTCACTCCATGTCAATGGTGTGGCGGGAAGTGGGAAGACCGCCATCGCCTACCACCGCATTCCAACCTTGCTGCACCAGGATCGAGCCGACAGTAAAGGACTGGAAGAACGCAAAATCGCGGTGTTCGTCCCCAACCCTTTTCTACTGAGCTATCTCAGGCAACTCCTGCCCAAATTCGGTGTTGGTGACGTGTTTCAGACCACCTTCGAGGACTGGGCCAAGCGCGTGGTCAACCGTGGACGCCGTCAGATCAACCAGCTCACGGATGAAACGGCGAGTGTCATCTTTAACCCGAAAAGCACGGCAGTGGAGAGGAAGGCGGCCTGGGCGAGGGCCAAACTGCGCGGGCTGCCGGAGATGCAGAACGTCCTGCGTCACCTGATAGCAGAGCATGTCCGCGCCGCACTGACTGACCTTCAACTTGAACTCCCAAGGCCCGTTGCTAAAGTTCCAGAAAAGGAACTTGATGCTGACATGCCCGGCGAATCAGAGGAACCCGTCGAGGTGGCTCCCCCACTTCCCATTCCGTTCGCTGTCTCGCTTGCCTCCCTCCGGGAGAAGATTGAAGAATGGCAGAATTACCCAACCCAGCCGGGCTGGTCGAGGCTGAACGCCGAACTTAAGGCCCAGTTGCGCCGACTGGCCTACACCGATCTGCCAGAAGCACTCAATAAGCTGGCTGAACAGGAACGTATAGAGGCGCATGTCTGGAACGAAGAGTTGGAGAAACTCCAAGAGGAGCTGATGGGCCTCCCTGACAGTATTTTCAAAGAGGCCAGCGCCTGGGAAACTTATTTGACTCTTGTCGCCAATAGACGAAATGTCGAGCAGGCCGTCGCCAGGGTGTTCAGTGGCAAAGCATTGAATAACGCCGTGAATGCCCTTCACCGAACCCCCAGACCGCCTAAGAAAGACGAGTTAACTGTGTTTGAACCGACTGACGTAACAGAGTTGCCGCTAGTACTGGCGCTCAAACTCATCCTGGAAGGTGTGCGGCCCCATGATGCGGCCCTGCGTGACCGTTTTGGGAACGGCGGTCAATTTCAGTACCTCATTGTTGATGAGGGACAAGACCTTTCCCCTCTGCAATACGCCCTTTTGCGGCGGTACGCGAAACCAGGCCATGCCGCTGTCTTTGGTGACTTACGGCAAGGCATCCACCGTTACCGGGGGATTGAGAGCTGGGATGTCGTCATTGAAGCGTTAGGGACGGGGACAGAGCAGGTGGAGGAACTGACGCAAACTTTCCGAACCACCCAAGAAATCACGAACCTGAGCAATTTCGTGCTGGATGAAGTCATGCCCACAGCCCTGAAGGCGGAGGCCGTTCCTCGCCCTGGCCCGCCCGTTCACTTCGTCCGGTACAGTCAGGAACAGGCTCTGGTGCCGCTGCTGACCCACGAGGTCAGGCGTTTACAAGGGGAGGGGGCGAGGAACATCGGCCTGATTACGCGCTCCCCAGGCGAGGCCGCCGCACTTTACCAGCGGATCAGACACGCTGGAGCGAGCACCTTCAAAGTGGACAATCGCACCCAGAACTTCGAGGATTACAAGGGGGGGATTGCCATTGTCCCTATCGGGGTCGCCAAGGGTCTGGAGTTCGATGCCGCGATAGTCTTGAATGCGGATAAAGAACACTTCAGCCCCGACACGCCGTATGACGGTTCGCTTCTCTATACCTCGGTAACTCGCGGGCTACATCACCTCACCATCTTCGCCAGGGGAGAGTTCACACCGCTCCTGGGGCAGGTTCCTTCTGCTGTCCCTGGCAAGTGTGGGATCAGTGGCCTTGAAATCAGTGCTGGTGGCTTTCACCTTCCCCCGGCTTACACCATGGGCCGGGCCAGGCAGAAAGGCCAGGAGCGAGGGCCAGGGGCCAATCAGCACGAGCATGTCAGGACTTACGATGGTCGGTTTGAATCGACCCCCAGTTATGAGGGCGACGGCTCACGTGACAATGCATGGTATGACCGCTAAAGGACAACTTGAATGACCGACACGACTAAACCCGAAACGCTGTTGAGCGTTGACCACTACGAATTCAAACCCAACCCCATCAAGGGTTACCCGGAACTGTGGTGGCGCGGCAAACGGCCCTTTACCAGCACCCGCTTCTACCCCGCCCAGCATAAGGAAACGCACGGTAAAAGTGTCGAGGGGCCGGATGGAAAGGAATGGCGCAACAGGATTTTCTGGGGCGATAACCTTCAGGTGATGAGCCACCTGCTGAAGGAATTCCGAGGCAAAATTGATTTAATCTACGTTGATCCGCCTTTTGATAGCAGGGCTGAATACGGTAAAAAGATACAAGCAAAAGGCAAGTTTGCTGTTGGAAATAGCAGTGCGTTTGAAGAAAAACAATACTCTGATATTTGGAGCAATGATGAGTACTTGCAGTTTATTTTTGAACGACTAGTTATATCCAGAGAACTTTTGAAATCTCGTGGTTTTATATTTCTCCACTGTGATTATCATAAATCCCATTATATTAAGACAATGATGGATCAAATTTTTGGTATCGAAAATTTTCGCAACGAAATTACTTGGGTAAGATCGACTAACCCTAAAGGTTCACAGCATAAATCGAAGGGGCTTGATGTTTTCACGGATTCTATTTTACTCTATTCTAATAGTGATTCTGCCGAACTGTTTCAAGAAAGAATTCGAGTACCACTCAACGAAGAAGAGTTAGAAGAGAAATATTTTCGAATTGATGAAAAGGGAAAATATTACGACGGGCCCATCGTAAGTTCTATCACGATGGGCGAAAGGCCAAATCTCGTTTATGAATATGGTGGTTATATCCCTCCCGCTTCTGGCTGGCGCGTAAGCCGTGAGAAGTTAGAAGTCATTGACAGAAATGGCAACCTGGGATGGACTAGGAATGGCACGCCCTTTAGAAAATTAAGACCGGAGGACGATAAAGGACGGCCCATTGGAAACTTTTGGAATGATATTTCTCTTATTAATTCACAATCGAATGAAAGGGTTGGCTATCCGACTCAGAAGCCTATTGCCCTGCTAGAAAGGATCATCACTTTAGCCAGTGAGCCACATGCTATTGTTTTGGACTTTTTTATGGGGTCGGGTACGGCTCAGGCTGCCGCGATGAAACTGGGACGCCGATTCATTGGGGCCGACATTAACCTGGGAGCGGTTCAGACCACCACCAAGCGCCTGTTGAAAGTTGCTGAAGACCTCTCCAAGCAGCAACCTAAGCTCGGTGAGGACGCCCCCACCTACTACACCGGGTTCGAGATTTACAACGTGAACAACTACGACGTGTTCCGTAACCCTGTGCAGGCCAGGGAACTGCTGATTGACGCGCTGGAGATCAATAAGTTCCCGGCTGGAAACCTGTTCGACGGCGAGAAGGACGGGCGGCTGGTGAAGATCATGCCCGTGAACCGCATCGCCACCCGCGCTGACCTGAGTGACCTGATTTCCGGGTTCGATTACGCGGAGTTCGGGCGGCGCAAGCTGGAGCACCCCTCCAGGGCCGTCGAGAAGATTCAACTGGTCTGCATGGGCCACGAGCC
Source organism: Deinococcus fonticola (assembly GCF_004634215.1). Classification (NCBI taxonomy): domain Bacteria; kingdom Thermotogati; phylum Deinococcota; class Deinococci; order Deinococcales; family Deinococcaceae; genus Deinococcus; species Deinococcus fonticola. Next base: position 3,659 of record NZ_SMMH01000059.1, read on the forward strand.
GGACTTGAAGGCTCAGCTCCAGAAGGAAGTGGGCGATTACAAGCTGGACATCGAGGTGGTGGACATCCTGCGTGACCGCCAGGACTTGCAGTTCAAACGCGACAGTGAAGCGGAAATCGTCATCGAGGACGGCCACCTGGTCATCAAGCAGTTCTATCCCCTCAACCTCATGCAGAAACTCAGCTTGCAGCAGGAGAACGTCACCGACTGGCGCGAGATGGTGGAGTCCGTGATGATCGACTGGAATTACGACGGGGCAATCATCACGGAGCCGCAGGTGGACATTCCCGACAGGAACGGCCTGGTCAAAGGCCGCTACAAAGTACCGGAGGGCGCGAGCAACATCCGTGTGAAGATCACCGATCTGCTGTCCGAGTCGCTGGAACAGGATGTCGCCAATGGCTAGGAAACGTACGGCCACCGAGTCCAAAGAAGTCGCCCTGGACGAGTTTGCCTTCTACAAGGAGTTGCGTTACTTCTACGAGCAGAACCGCAAGCAGATCAGGGCCGAGTACCAGGACTTGAGCAAGAAGTTCCTCGATCACAACGACCCCAGCAAGGGAACCTCATTCCTGCGGACGCCACAGTTCGAGGCGCTGGAAATGTACGTGTTTCTCAAGGAATTCCTGGAGAACCGCCCGCTGCACGAGGTCTTTCAGAACTGGCGTTCCTCTACCGGGCCGTTCGAGGGCCGTGTGTCCGGTCACCTGTTCGATCAGACGGCAGCGTATGACCCGGTGTTCGAGGCGCTTCGCAAGGGCCGTACCAGGTACGCCAACTACATCTTTGCGCTGACCATGGGCACCGGGAAGACCATCCTGATGGCGACCTGCATTTTCTACGAGTTCCTTTTGGCGAACAAGTATCAGCACAGCCCGCTGTACTGCCAGAACGCCCTGGTGTTCGCGCCGGACAAGACCGTGCTCCAGTCCCTTCGTGAAATTCAGACGATGGACATGAGTCTGGTGGTTCCCCCGGCTTACCTGCCCTTCCTGACGGCCAACCTGAAGTTTCATTTTCTGGATGAGGCGGGCATGACGCTGGACACCATGAACAACACGCGCTTCAATATCGTGATCTCGAACACCCAGAAGATCATTCTGAAGCGCGTGGGCAAGGCGGCCACGCCCGCCTCTCAACTGTTCGCGGCCACGCCGGAGCTGCACCAGCCCACCGGATCGGCGTATGACAGTTTTGGTGACCTGTACGGCGATTACGTTCCACCGACGGAAGATGACCTCGCCACCAACCAGCGGTTTCAGAAACTCCAGCTTCTTCCGCAGTTGGGCGTCTACATCGACGAGGCGCACCACGTCTTCGGCACCAAGCTCAAGAACAGCATCACCGCCCTGCGTGCGACCGTAGATGCCCTGGCCGCCAGCCTGGAGGTGAACGGCACGCATCTGGTGGCGTGCTTTAACTACACCGGGACACCTTACGTCGGGAATGAGATTCTGCCAGAAGTGGTGTACGCCTACGGTCTGAAGGAAGCCATCAAGAATGGTTACCTGAAGAAGATCGAGGTCAAAACCTACGAAGGCGTCAAGGAACGGCAGAGCCAGTTTGTGGAGCACGTCTTGGATCAGTTCCTGAAGGCCACGGATGGACTCAGGCCGGAGAACCTGCCCCCCAAGATTGCGTTTTTCGCTCAGACCATCGAGGAACTGAACACCGAACTGCGGCCTCGGCTGGAAGCTGAACTGGATAAGCGTGGCATCACGCGCAGTCAGATTCTGGTCAACGTGGGAGACGACAAGCTCACCAAGAACGAGGACTTGCGCGACTTCTACAACCTGGACGTGCCGGGAACGGCGGGCAGTGAGCGGCGCTTCCTGCTGCTGGTGAACAAGGGCCGCGAAGGATGGAACTGCCGATCCCTCTTCGGGGTGGCGATGTTCCGCGAACCCAAGAGCAAGATTTTCGTGTTGCAGGCGTCCATGCGCTGCCTGCGGGCGATTGGGGACGTGCAGCACACCGGACATATCTACCTGACCGAGAGCAACAAGGCCATCCTGGAAGCCGAGTTGCAGCAGAACTACCGCACGAATACGGGTGAACTGGGAGGCGAGGGCAAATCGGGCCAGCGCGTGAAAGTGCGGCCCGTGCCGCCGCCGCGCACAGTAACCCTCAAACGCATTCAGAAGCGGGTGGAGGTCAAGGAGAAGTCCCTGAAGTCTGGGATGGATTTGGCCCTGGAGAGCGTCGATCTGGAGGGGTACAGGGCGTTCGTGACGACCACCGAGGGCTTACCCACCAAAGGGAGCGCGAAGGGCAAGAGGGAAGAATTGGTGCAGCGCCTGCAGCGGAAGTTCTCGGAGTTGACGCTGGTGGCTGAGATTTCCCGCTATGTGAACCGCAGTCCGCTGGAAATCAGGAAGGCGCTGGCCGAATCGCAGGACGGCCTGCCCGCGACGGTGGAACTGGTCAACCGTCAGAACGAGGTGCTGTACGACCACATCATCCCCCGGCTGTTCGGTGAGCTGTTCGAGTTCAAGACCTTTGAGCATCACGAGGAACATGAATACCTGCTGGTCAAGGAGCCGCCCTTCGGGTTCTATGAGGTCACCGCCAGGGAAGGGCTGTACACGGGCCTGAATGACGCCACGGACGCCCAGAAAGCCAAGAGTTTCCACCTTGACCTGTATTCGTTCGACTCGCAGCCGGAGAAGCAGGTGTTCGCTGACCTGCTGGGGCTAGACGAGGTGAAGAACGTGTACTTCACGGGGATGCTGACGCACGGGCAGAGTGAATTCTTCGTGCAGTACATCGATCCAGAATCCAACACGGTCAGGAGTTACTACCCGGACTTCTTGGTGGAGAAGCATGACGGAAACTTCCTGATTATCGAAGTGAAGGGCGACAACATGGTGGACGACCCGGTGGTGCAGGCTAAGCAGAAGTACGCCGAGCAGGTGGCTGCTGCGAGCAAAATGACCTACCACATGGTCAGGAGTAGCACCGTCAGCAAAGGACGGCACTGGGCTGATCTCGGCTTCCCGCAGTACCAGCGGGCGGAGGAACCGGGGCTGTTTTAGTTCATTTTTCAGTTAAGCCTGCATCCCGCCGATCCGGGGGAGCAGATGAATCCCGGTGGCTGCGTCCACATCTACCGCCAGCGAATCCCCTGGCATCACGTCGTCTGGAAGTTGCTGGCGCGGCCACCATTCGATGCTGGTATCTGGAAGTTGCACCTCGGCGTATTCGCTGTCCAGACTGAGGACTTCCACAATTTCAATCCACTCCACGAAATCCAGTGTAATGCGAGTGATTAAAGTGCTGCCCAAGGAATTCCGGCAGGCCGTCAGTTACACTGGATTGACCCGCTTCCGAGCCGCCCACTTTGCGGGAGGCCATGCAGGGAAGCACCGTCGCCCAATAGTCGGGCGGGCGAGGCATGGGACAGGGCGGCAGGCGGCCCGTAGAACCAAGTGCTGCCCCCCGCACCAACCCTGAGACCTTATTCCCGCTTCCGGCCCGTGTCATGCTCCAGGTTTCGTCAACTCTGTCGCAAGCTTAGAGGTAAGCCCCCAGCGCCACCGCCAGCGCCGAGGGGCTTAACTTGTCCTCGTTCCGAAAGCGCACCAGCGGCAGCCCTGCACTCCTGAACACGACTTCCTTCACCGCGTCCCGGTACTTCTGTTCGGCCCGGTCACGGCTGGGGCCGTCGAGTTCGATGCCCAGCACCGGGCGGTAGTCCTTCACTTCGACCACCAGGAAGTCCACATGCTTGTCCTGAAACTGCGAGTACACCCCGCGCCGCTCCTCACCTTTCGCCGTGATGTAGAACACGTCCTGCAAGCGCACATTGGGGAAAGTGAGATAGCCCGCAGGAAGCGCCCGTTTCAGGGTCTCGTAAAATTCTCCCTCAGCGCACGAGAAAAAGTATTTTTTGGCGGCCACCGGAAGCGCCTGGGGAACGCGGCCCGTCCTTCGGCCTGTTCCCCGGCTCCTGCCTTCGAGAGAGCGCACCAGGGCCAGCCCCGCCACAGCGACCACGAGAATAAGAATGAGCGAGATCAAAGACATGATTTTCCTGTCATGAATTTTAATAGACCTCCTGCGAAAGTCGGTTGATAGGGTTGGCGTGATGCGGGAGAGCCAATACGAGGGTGTACTCACACTGAATCGACGAAAATTCAGGAGGCGCACGGGCGTCTACCCAGAAACATTTCTGAGCATGCTGGAAGCACTCCAGCAGAGAGAATTGAAGAAAAAGCGCTCAGGTCGTCCTGCGGCCCTGAGTTTGGGAGATCAACTGTTGCTGACGCTGGAATTCTGGCGGGAATACCGCACTTTCTTCCACATGGGACAAGCCTGGGGGCTGGATGAAACAACCGTACAACGCACCATTGAGCGCGTTGAAGACGCGCTCCTCGCCAGTGGTCAATTCACCCTCCCCGGCAAGAGGGTTCTCAAAGACGAAACGCAAGTCTGGGCCGCTGTGCTGGTAGACGTGACTGAAATCCCCTGTGAACGACCCCAAAAAAACAGAAGGCATGGTACAGCGGCAAGAAAAAGTGCCACACCTTGAAAGCCCAACTCCTCGTTCACGCCATCACGCACCAGATCATCGGCACCGCGACCGGTCGCGGTGCCACCCATGACTTCACGCTATTCAAACAGTCCAGTGGAGTGCCCCCCGAAAGTCGGACGAATCTGACTAGAGACGAAGGCTCGCCACCAGCCGTAGGCTGGAAAGCGAGGCCCACCCTATGAAAACCCGTCAATTCACCGAAGACCAGATCATCAAACTCCTCCAGGAAGGCAAAAAAGGCGACAAGTCGATTGAAGACCTGTGCCGAGACTTCGGGTGCAGCACGGCGTCGTACTACATCTGGAAGAAGAAATACGGCGACACCAACGTAGACGAAGCCCGCAGGCTTCGTCGCCTGGAGAAGGAGAACGCCCGCCTCCTGCGGATCGTGGGTCAGCAGCGCCTTGAGATTGACGCGATGAAGGACGTGATCGGCAAAAAGCGGTAACGCCCACTCAGAAACGCGCTGTGGTGCAACAACTCATCACGGCGTATATCAGGCCCAACCGGGCCTGTTTTCTGGTGGGCTTTCCCAAATCCTCCTGGCACTACCGACCAAAACCGCAGCAGGACAGCGAACTTCGGCAGCAAATCCACCACCTGGCGCGGCGGTATCCCCGCCGGGGATACCGCTTCATTCACGCCCTGCTCGTCAGGACGGGGGTTAAGATCAACAAGAAAAAAGTCCGGCGACTTTGGCGCGAAGAGGGCTTGACCGTCAAGCGAAAGACATCCAAGAAAATCCGCACTGGCGCATCAATTCCGATGCAGGCCGAGTATCCCAATCACGTCTGGACGTACAATTTCGTCTTTGACCGAACCCTGGACGGAGCGGCCTTGAAAATCCTGACCCTGACCGACGAATTCACCAGACAGTCCCTGGCTCTACGGGTGGCCGAGTCCTTCACCTCCGCAGAGGTGAAGGAGGTGCTGCAAGCGGTCGTTGCCCAGCGTGGTGCACCAGGATTTATCCGCAGCGACAACGGTTCTGAATTTATTGCCCGTGATCTGGGCATCTGGCTGGCTGTCCAGGACATCGGAACCAGGTTCATTGAACCGGGCAAACCCTGGCAGAACGGCTACGCGGAGAGCTTCCACTCCCGTCTGCGCGAGGAATGCTTGAACCGAGAGGTTTTTTACTCCGTACAGCATGCCCAGGTGCTCCTTGACGACTGGCGAAGGTTTTACAACAGCGCCAGGCCGCATTCGTCTCTGGCTTATCTGACCCCGGACGAGTTTGCCCAGCAGGCCAGGGGGCGGCCTGCCGACCCCCTTTGCGGTCACAGCGCCGCAAATGTGGCCGTCATCCCGTCCCCTGGATGAGCATTGATCCGCGTTGTTGTACCCTTGATCGGAGCCGAGTCTCTACTCGAAACCGTCCAACTTTTGGGGCCAGCCCACTTTGTCCTTCTGCCCGTGGCTTTCCAGAGCCAACGCATAGTCACGGATCACCTGACGTTTGTCGTCTGTCAATCTCGCCCCCTGAAATAACTAAAACCGAAATGATGCTCTTGAATTATGGCACAGCCTAAGTAAACTTGCTGGCGTACCTGGAGAGGTCATGAGCTTTACAGAAGCTGAACACAGTCTGCGTAGCGTGTGGAGCAGAGGTAACTCAAATGCAAAAGCAAACCCTGTTGACCATCGGTTTCATCACCCTCAGTTCACTGGCACTTGCCCAGCCCAGTTCGCCCTCCCTAGATCAACTCAAAGGCATTACGCCCCAGAAGGCCATGCAGCTTGCTAACGCCTGGAAAGGCACCGCTGTGAAGAGCTTCGTGACCGACTCAGCCGTGCAATTCACCTTTCCCGATGGGCGGCAGGAGAGTGTTCCGCTGCCCACGAAACAAATGGTGATTGCCATTGCGCCTTACGTGAACCAGACGCACCCTTGCAAGACGCACTTCATGTCCGGTTGCCAGGGTGAACTGGTGAACACGCCCGTGAAGGTGCAGGTCACCAACGCTGCTGGAAAGACGGTTATTAACCGCACGGTGAAGACCCTGCCGAACGGGTTTCTTGAGTTATGGCTGGACAGGAACCAGACCTATAACGTCATGCTGAGCGCCCAGGGCAGGAGCGTGAAAGGGCAGTTGCAGACCCTGAAAGGCAGCGACACCTGCGTCACTACCCTGCGCCTGCAATGAGCTTTACAGAAGCTGAACACCCCGCGCCTAGTACAGCGTTCAATTAATACGGATAGCTTGATAGTGCCGACCAAAGCTGCGACGGGCATCCTGGGTCGAGAATTGCCAATTGATCTTTACCCCCGCTGCATTTCGGGCGCTCACCCAGGATTC
>NZ_SMMH01000060.1 GCF_004634215.1 Deinococcus fonticola
AACCCTGTACAACGAGAGGCGATTACACTCCAGTCTGGGGTACGTGCCCCCGGCAGAGTTTGCGGCCCAGTATCATCAAGCCCAGATGTGACTTGACCCCCTGTCCGCCTTCTTGGGTGCAGTCCACGTCTCTTTTGGAAACTGCAAGATGTCAGCTTACCAACCTGCACGTTATGCAGAATCAGGGCCAGCTTCATCGGGCGGCGGGCTGGGCGGTTCTGGACTCGCGCTGGATCGCGGGGAAAGGCGCTGGTAACCACCAGCTTCAGCCCCTTGCCGGAATCCCGGTCTACCTCGAAGTAAACTTCGTACTCGACAGCATTGCCACTATGGGTCGTCAGCTCAATGGTGAAGAAGTTCTGATGCCCAGTGTGGAAGACCTGGCGCTGCATCAGGGTGGTGATGATGGTTGGAAGCTGCTGCGACAACTCCCAGCGCACGAAGTCAAAGGTGCGTTGGTCATGACGCGGCAACGGGTAGAGCAGCGCCGGGTCATCTCCAAGCTTGACTGACTCGGAAAAGCAGTGATGCCCGAAGTGAACCCGCACCTGGTAGCGACGCTCAGGCTTCTCGGCAGTGGCCGCCTGGACGAACACATGGTTAAAGGAGTCGAGGTGCGACAGGTCATAGGTTGTGCCCCGATACAAAAAGGCCTGCCACGTCGTCACTTCCGTAGTTTAACGTGTCAGGCTGCTTTTTTTGGACAACACCACATGGGGTTAGTGTGAAATTGCCACTAGAACGCCACACCGCCAAACTGATGGCCCTGCATCAGTATTGTTAGGGCATGCGTTTTCTCACCTACCGCGACCTGGATGCTGGGAAAGTCAAAGGCAAGTTGAAAAAAGTGCAGGAGGCGGTTGAGCGCGATGACTTCAGGACGCCAGACATCAAGAAGCTGGCACAGGGGCCGTATTACCGTGCCAAATTGGACGATACCAACCGACTTTTGCTGACCTTCGTGCGCCACGAGGCCGAGGGGAAAGACCCGGAGACGGTGTGCATGGCGCTGGAAGTCATTCACCAGCACCAGTACGAAAAGTCTCGATTTCTGCGTGGTGCGGCCATAGATGAGGCCAAACTGCCTGACTTCAACGTCTCGGTAGTGAACACCGAAGCGCAGCGGGTGCGTTATCTCCATCCCAGCCGAAGTGAATTTCACTTGCTGGACAAGGTGATCTCCTTCGATGACACGCAGGACGCGGTATACCGCACGCCTGCGCCCGTCATTCTGGTGGGTTCGGCAGGCAGCGGGAAAACGGCGCTGACCCTGCAAAAATTGCGCGAGATGCCGGGCCAGGTGCTGTATGTCACGCTCTCCAAGTTTCTGGCGCAGAGTGCCTCTGAGCTGTATGGAGCGCACGGCTTTGAGAACGAGGCGCAGGAAGTGGATTTTCTTTCCTTTGCCGATTTCCTCCGCACCATTCGGGTTCCGGCGGGGCGCGAGGTGACGTTCGAGGATTTCCGCGTTTGGGTGGGGCGGCAGCCGGGCTTGAAGTTCACTGACGCGCATCAACTATTCGAGGAGTTGCGCGGCGTGCTGAGCAGTTCGCCGGGTGGAGCGCTGAGTCGTGAGGCGTACCTGAGCCTCGGCATTCGCCAGAGCATTTACGCTGCCGAACAGCGGCCTGGCGTGTACGACCTCTTCGCCAAATACCTGAAGTGGTTGGAGGAGGCCCGCCTGTACGATTCCAGCCTGCTCGCCTCGGCGTACCTGAGTGCCGTGACGCCCACTTACGATTTCGTGGTGGTAGACGAGGTGCAAGACCTCACGGCGGCGCAACTGGCGCTGATTCTCAAAACCCTCAAGTCGCCGGGGCAATTCCTGCTGTGCGGCGACTCGAACCAGATCGTCCACCCCAATTTTTTCTCCTGGGCAGCGGTCAAAACCCTGCTCTACAAAGCCCCCGAGCTGGCCGAGCGACAGAAGATCAGCGTGTTGCAGGCGAACTTCCGCAACTCCGGGCAGGTGACGCGGGTGGCGAACGACATCCTGAAGGTCAAGCACGCCCGTTTTGGTAGCGTGGATCGTGAGAGCAATTTTCTGGTGCGGGCGGTGGCGAACGACCCCGGCTCAGTTACCTTTTTGCCCGACGATAAGCGGGTCAAAAAGCACCTTGATGACCAGACCCGCGACAGTACCGAGTACGCCGTGCTGGTGCTGCGCGACGAGGACAAGGCCGCAGCGCGGCAGGCATTCGGCACGCCACTGGTCTTCAGCGTTCACGAGGCCAAGGGACTGGAGTATCCCAACATCATCCTGCACAACTTCATCAGTGGGTCGCGCCAGACCTATGCCGAAATTGCGGAGGGGGTAACGCGGGCCGACTTGCAGGCTGATGAGCTGACCTACCGCCGCGCCAAAGACAAAGCCGACAAGTCGCTGGAAATTTACAAGTTCTATGTGAACGCGCTGTATGTGGCGGTGACACGGGCGGTCAACCGCGTGACCCTCATCGAGTCGGACACCCGTCACCCACTCCTGGGATTGCTGGGGGTGGAACTGGGGAACGAGGCCGAGCAGTTGAAGGTTAAAAAAGCGTCGAGGGACGATTGGGAGCGAGAAGCTCGCAAGCTGGAATTGCAGGGCAAAAAAGAGCAGGCTGGGGACATCAGGCGGCGGATTTTGCAGCAAAAGCCCGTACCCTGGGAAGTCTGGACGCCGCAGGTGCTGGCCCGTATGCAGGGCGAGGTGAGAGCGGCTCCCGGTGACGTGAAGAAGGCGCGGGCGCTGACCGACTACGCGCTGCTGACCCTGGATGATGCATTGCTGGATGAAATGGCGAAACTGAAGATCAAGCCCGCGCAGTCGTTTCTGCGGAACAGCGAAAAAGATCGCCGGATTCAGCGTCAGGCGGTGCTGGACAAGTACCGTAAGCCCTATGAGACGGGCAACCTTAAGGCCATTCTGGCCGATACCGAGCGTTACGGCGTGGATCACCGCACGCCCGAGAACCTGACCCCGCTGATGCTGGCGACGCTGGCAGGTAACTTGCCACTGGTCGAAGCCCTGCTGGAGCGCGGCGCGGACATCGAGCAGACCGATACTCATGGACGCATGCCACACATGCTGGCCCTGTGGCAGGCCATGACCGATACCGAGTACGCCCGAACCAAGCTTGGGCAGCTGTGGGAACGCCTGAAACCTACCCATCTCGACGTGCAGATAGGCGACAAATTAGTGCGACTCGCGGAAAGTGGCGCGGAATACTACTTCCTGAGCGTCATGCTGGCCCAGTGGCCCGTGTATTCCTCTAAGCTCAACCAGCCGCACCTGACCCCAAGGGACTTCTGGGAACGGCGGGAGGGCTTTTTCGTGAATGCCCTCCAGACCAACCTGGAACACTTTCCGGCCAGTGTGCTGAAAGAACAACGGCGCAAGCGCCAATACTTCAATCATGTCATGGCCCGCGCTGAAGCCGAGAGTAGCTACATGCCCGCCCGCAAACTTTGGAAGCGTGTCAAGCTGGGCTACTACGTCCTGAATCCCGAGATGCAGGTCAAGCTGATGCTGGCTCCGAATTCAGAAGGCGAGTGGTTGGGCGTGGCTCTGCTGGCTGACGCGGTGGGTCGTGGGTGGCTGGATACTTCAGATGCATAAGTGCATCGTCGTCAAGTCTGTCGGGCTGAGGTATACCCCGCTCTTCACCCGCCAGCTACTTATCAGGCCATTTCCTGATCCGTGCTTTCAGGTGAGGCCGTGACTTCCTGGGCGTCACTTTCCAATTGCCCGGCCAGGGCGTCCGGGTCACGCTGGTTGAGCTTGATGCGGCTGAGCTTCCCCCTGAGCACCTCCAGGGTGTACTCACCGTCGCCGAAGAGCGAGCCGTCCAGTTTCTCGGGCAGGCTGATCCTGAGTTCGTGTGTTTCCGGCTCATACCTGACCTGCACCGCCGTGCGGGCGTGCCTCTCCTTGAGGGCCTCCAGCTTCTTCGGGCTGGTGTTGATGAAGCTCCCTCTGCGCCTGCCGCTGTCCTTCAGTTCGACCTCCTCTCCGGCGGTGGGAAGGCTCACGTCGTATTTGGAGTTCAGATAACCCGCCAGATTGGTTCTGGGAGATACCTCACCGTGCGTCAGCAGCACCTTGCCTGGCCCGTACCGCGCGATCAGGCCGATCAGCCCGCCCCGGTCGGCGTGGGCCGAGAGATAAAAGCGTTCCACCCTGGCGTAGGCGGAGACCGCTTCGCGGCCCCCCTTCCCGTCCGGCAACATGACCTCGCCGCCCTGCTGGAGCTCCAGCAACCTGCGCCCTGGGGACTCGGCGTCCTGGTAGCCCACCACGAACAGCGCATTGTCACTTTGGGGCAACCAGGCTTTTGCGTACAGCGGACTGGCCCCGGCGTGGAGCATGCCGCTCGACGCGATCACGATGGCTGCCCTTTCGGAGTGGATCACTCGCTCGCGGGCCTTATTGTCCTTCACCAGTTCCACCGTGCCGCTCAGAAAAGCGGGTTTCCCGCCGCTCTTGACCCGTTTCTGTAAGGCTTCCGGCAGCAGGGGCAGCATCCCCTCATAGGCCTCGGTGATGCTGCGCGTCAGGCCGTCCAGGTAGATCGGTGCGGGCGGCATCAACCCACTGGCCATGCCGGTCTGAAGAATCTGTGTGATCTCCTGGGCACGGCCCAGCGCGAAGGAGGGGATCAGGACTTTCCCGCCGCCGCGTACCGTCTCGCCGATGGCTTTCATGAAGGTGCTGACCTGTTCTTTTCTGGAGGGCAGCAGGGTGTCGCCGTAGGTCGCTTCCGAGACGACCGCATCCACTTCACCTACGGTATTCGGCTGGGGGATCCAGACGGGATCGACGACCGGGGTGGCGACGTTGCTCACGTCGCCGGTGTGGAAGACCTGGCGGCCCCCACTGCGGATCAGCACACTGGCCGCGCCCAGCAGGTGACCGGACGGCAGGAACTGGAAGGAGAAGCCGTAGTCCGTCACCCACTCGAAGTAAGGGGTGGGGCGCAGGCGTTCCAGGGTGCGTTTCATCTCGGTGGCGCTGAACATCGGGTAGCTCTGGTCGGTGCTGACCTTCAGGGTGTCGGCCAGCACCAGGGTGGCCAGACGGGCGGTCGCCTCGGTGCAGTGGATCAGCAGCTTCGGAAAGCGCCGGATCACCACCGGCAGGGCGGCCACATGATCCAGGTGGGCGTGCGTCAGGATCATGGCGGTGGGGGGATGCTCAGAAAGCAGTTCCAGTTTCGGCAGGGCCGCGTCGCCCACCTGACCGGGGCGCAGTCCGGCGTCGATCAGCAGGTTGCCCTCTTTCAGCAGGTAGAGGTAGGAGCTGGCCCCAACCTCGTCGGTGCCGCCCAGCCCAATGAATCGCAGAGTCAAGCGTCACCGCCTGGGGTCAGGGTGGCCAGTTCCGCTTCCAGTTCCTGAATGCTGGGAAGCTGACCCTTCAAGTCAGCGGGGAGACTCTCGGCGAGCTGGTATCTGGCGATCCCCAGCGGTTCGTCCACGCCGCGCAGGGCGTACTCCGCTGTCACGCTGTCCTGTGTCTTGCACAGGATCAGGCCGATGGTGGGGGCGTCCTGCTCGTGCCGCAACTGGTCATCCACGACATTCAGCTTGCCCTGCCGCTCGATCAGGCGTGACTCGATCTGGTGGATCAGGACGTTGCAGCTCCAGCCGTGCTGAATGGTCGCGCGGGCGTACCACTCGCGCTGGACTGAGTCTTTCACGGTGTTGAGCAGCGTCACCAGGTGCCCCCAGGGCAATTGGTCAACAACCTGTTGACCATTCTGGAAGTCGGGTAGACCGCCGCGAACGAGCGCATGTACTTCAAATTGGTGGTGGAGAAGCCCTTGATGTCCGGGAATTCCCGGCGCAAGTCAGCCGAGAGCTGATCCAGGACTTTTGCGCCCCACCTGGCATTCTTTTGCCGTTCCACCAGCAGCCGACCGATCTGCCCGTAGAGGTGAAGCAGTTCGCATTTGACACTCAGGGCCGCCCTGATCTGGGCGCTGCGAATCTGCTGTTTGAGGTCACCCAGGAGCGTGGCGTAACCGTCTGGAAGCTGGGGAGCACTCATTCCCTCCAGTGTAGGCGAGGCTAACCAGGCTGACGGGTGCCGCTTCTCCGTAACCGCCACCCCACCCACCCGACCAGCGGGTGGGTGGGGTGGCCGGAAAAGTGGGCGACACGAGGCTGCACCGGGATCGTCAGATCAAGCCCGGTTAACGCGACTCTGGCTGGGGCCAACATTTTCTCTAAAGGCGTCCTTAACCCAGGATGCTCCTGTGCTGCCTACCGCTCTGCGATGCTGTTCAACGTTCAACAGATCCGTAACCCTCCCACCCTTCACCACCAATGACAGGAGTTGAAGCATGCGATACCACACCCTCAATGACCTCTACCTCGGCCTGCTGCGCGACCTGTATTCGGGCGAGCAGCAGCTTCTTATCGCCTTGCCGGTCATGGCGCAGGCAGCGGTGACTCCCAAACTTAAAGCGGGCTTTGAACAGCACTTCACCCAGACTGAAGAGCATGTCAAGAGACTCGAACAGATTTTCACCGCTCTGGGCGCTTCGCCCCTGGGCAAAGTCAGTGGTGCGATGATGGGTCTGGTCAAGGAAGGCAATGACATCATCACCGCCAATGAACCAGGCGAGGTGCGTGACGCCGCCCTGATCATGGCTGCTCAGCGGGTCGAGCATCTGGAAATTGCCAGTTACGGCACGGCCGTTACCTACGCTGGTCTGCTCGGCGAGACCAAGGCCGTCAAACTCCTGGAGGCTACCCTGCAGGAAGAGGGTGAAACGGATCAGGCGCTGACGGCGCTTGCCGGTAAAGTCAACGCCAAAGCCAACTGACAGGTGCGCGAGGCTCCCACTCATTCACGTACCCGCTGCGCTGCCAGCGGGGAGCAGGATGAGACGGTGCTCGTCAGATCCTGAAGTCCCCCCCGCCTGCCCCGACGCATGCTGGAACGACCATCGAGGTTCACTATGAAAGCAGTCATCTACAACGGCCCGCGAGACATTCAGGTGGTCAATGTTCCCGATCCTCAGATCGAGCAGCCCACCGACGTGCTGGTCAAGATCACCAGCACCAACATCTGCGGCTCCGACCTGCACATGTACGAGGGCCGCACCGACATCGAAAAAGGCCGTGTGCTGGGCCACGAGAACCTGGGTGAGGTCGTGGAGATCGGAAAGGCCGTCTACCGCATCAAGGTGGGGGACAAAGTCTGCCTGCCTTTCAACATCGGTTGCGGATTCTGCCGCAACTGCGAGAAGGGCCTGACCGGCGCGTGCCTGACCATGGTGCCTGGCCAGGCCGGTGCGGCTTACGGATTCGCGGACATGGGACCGTTCCAGGGCGGTCAGGCGCAGTATCTGCGCGTGCCGTTCGGCGACTTCAATTGCCTGAAACTTCCCGAGGACGCCACCGAGAAGGAAGACGACTACGTGATGCTGGCCGACATCTTTCCGACCGGGTGGCATGCCACCCGCCTGGCCAACCTGATGCCTGGGGAAAGCATCGCCATCTATGGGGCCGGGCCAGTCGGTCTGATGGCAGCCTACTCCGCCATGATTCAGGGCGCGCGGCAGGTGATCGTCGTCGACCGTCACAAGGATCGACTCAAGCTGGCCGAGCAGATTGGGGCCATCGCCGTGAACGACGCCGAACATGACCCAGTCGAGCAGATCATGGAACTGACGAACGGGCGAGGTACCGATAAGGGCTGCGAGTGTGTCGGCTGGCAATGCCATGACCACGGGGGCAAGGAAATTCCCAACCTGACCATGAACAACCTGGTGAGTACAACCCGCGCCACTGGTCAGATCGGGGTGGTAGGCGTATTCGTACCGCAGGATCCTAAGTCTCCGGACGATCTGATGAAACACGGACAGATCGCGTTCGATATCGGCAATTTCTTCTTCAAAGGACTGCGTATGGGTTCCGGACAGGCCAACGTGAAGGCCTACAACCGCGAACTGCGTGACCTGATTCATGCCGAGCGTGCCAAACCGTCTTTCCTGGTGTCACATCGCCTGCCGCTGGAGAAAGCCCCCGACGCCTACAAGAATTTTGACGAGCGTAGTCACGGCTGGACAAAAGTCATCCTCAAGCCCAACGAATAACCTCTCCCTCGCGGGCAGAGCTGGCTTTGGGTCGCTCTGCCCGGTGACTGTTCACAGGTGAACCATGAAACCACTGACCGCTCTGGCCCTCCTCGCTCTGGCTACACCCTCGCTCGCCCTTCCCCGCAGCCCCACCACTCTGGGCGGCAGTAAGCTCGAAGTCGTCCACCGTTTTTACGGTCACATGCCCGTGGGCGTGGCGGTCAACTCGCATGGCCGGGTGTTCGTGTCCTATCCGACCTGGGAGGACAAGGTGCCCTTCTCCCTCGCGGAGATCAAAGGGGGGCGCGAGGTCGCTTACCCGAACAGGGACATGAATACCCACGACCCGAAATGGATGGACACCACGTTCGTTGGGGTTCAGGGATTGATGGTGGATGCCCGTGACCGCCTGTGGGTGCTCGATACCGGTACGCATAACCTCGGCCCGGTGCTCGCGCAGAATGCCGCCAAACTGGTCGGCATCGACACGAACACGAACAAGGTCATCAAGACCATCCACTTTCCGGCGGATGTGGTGCTGCCCAACACTTACCTGAACGACCTGCGCATCGACCTGCGGCAGGGTAAGGACGGCGTGGCGTACATCACTGATTCGGGAGCGAAATCCGGTTCCGGACTGATCGTCGTGGATCTGGAATCCGGGCAGTCCTGGCGCAAGCTGACGGGGGACGACACGGTCAAACCCACGCCGGGGCTCGTGCCTTACGTGGACGGACAGGCGCTGTTCAAACGCCCGAAGGGAGGCGTGGCGACCCATATGGGCTTCGGAGCCGACAGCATTGCCCTGAGTGCCGACGGCAACACCCTGTACTATGCCCCTACTTCCTCCCGTCGGTTGTACGCCGTACCCACCGCTGCATTGCGAGACCGCAATCTGAACGACGCCGAGGTCAAGAAGCAGGTCAAGGACCTGGGTGAGAAGGGCGTCGCCGACGGACTGGCAGAAGACGCCCTGAACCGCGTCTACATCACCAATTACGAGCAGAGTGCCCTGACCCGCCGCCTGCCCTCGGGCGAACTGGAAACGCTGGTGCGGGACCCGCGTCTCATCTGGCCCGACACGCTCGCCATTCAGGGCGGTTACCTGTACGTCATCAACAACCAGCTCAACCGTCAGGGCGGGTATCACTTCGGTAAGGACCTACGCGTGAAGCCTTACACCCTGATGCGCATGAAGATCGACGCGCAGCCGGTCATGCTCAAGTAGCGGCTGGGGCATCAGCACGAGCAAATATCAGGCCCTGGCCTCGATGAACTCGCGGCCGACGGAGAGGGCCAGGGCAGGACCGAACAGCTCAGCGGGCGTAAATGCCCCACTCTTCCCTTCCCCACGGGCCAGTCGGGCGGCGACCTCCGCCGCCACAGCCACGGTGACGGTCATACCGTCCTCACCCACCTTCAGCCAGCCTTCCCGCACAGTGGGGTTAACTCGGTTTTGCGTCGCTGAAGTTAAGCAGCCGTAGCTTGGCACTCCGCCTCCCAGGGCGTCAAGTAGCCCCGGCTGGAATGCCGCCGTTTGCGGTTGTAATACACCTCCACATACTCGAAAATGGCCTGTCTGGCCTCTTCGTGGCTGCGGTACACGC
>NZ_SMMH01000061.1:5000-9319 GCF_004634215.1 Deinococcus fonticola
CCTGCCTGTCCTCGGCCGACCTGGAGGTTTCCCATAAAGACCGTGACCATCTACACCGTGCCTGGCTGCGCGTCCTGCGAGGCGATCAAACGCTTCCTCGGCGCGCGTCAGGTGCCCTACACCGAGAAAAACGTCCGTGAGGACCCATCAGCCCTGGCTGAGATGCAGGCCAGGGCGAAGGTCCGCATCGCGCCCGTGACGGTGATTGGCGAGGCCGCCTTCTTTGGCACCTTTGACGATCAACGTCCCTTCCTGGAGGCCGCCCTGCGAGAGAATGACGCATGACCACCACACCAGACGTGAAGATTGAGCGCGCCGCCGACTGCGAGATTCACTGCGTTCACCCGGACGCCGTCGCGCGGGCCCTGGCACAACTGCCGAGCGACGCGCTGATTGAACGCGCCACCACCCTCACCAAGGTGGTGTCGGACCCCACGCGGCTGCGCATTCTGTCTGCCCTCGCGCTCGAAGAGCTGTGCGTGTGCGATCTGGCCGTGATTGCGGGCATCAACGAGTCCACCATGAGCCACCAGCTGCGCCACCTGCGCGCCCTGGGCCTGGTGACCTTCAAGAAGGTGGGCCGCATCGCCTACTACCGACTGGCGAGCACCCACGTCACGCGCCTCATCGCGGACATGCTGCAGCACGCCGAAGCCATGTGAGAACCGGCGCCGGTTCCGCCCCCCTTCCCAAGGACCCCTCCCTTTGAACACCACCGTTTCTGCCGCCTTCCTCGGGCTCGTTGAGGGCATCACTGAGTTTTTACCGGTATCGTCCACCGGCCACCTGATCGTCGCCGCTGACCTGCTGAAGTTCCGCGACGCGGGCGGCACCTTCGAGATCGCGATTCAGCTGGGGGCGGTGCTGGCCGTCGTCGCGTACTACTGGCGTGACCTGTCCGGTCAGGCCCGGGCGCTGCCAGAACGCCCCGAGGTGCGCACGTTGTGGCTGGGCGTCACCCTGGCCTTCCTTCCGGCCGCTGCGCTGGGCTTCTTGTTCAGTGACGCCATCACGCGTTACCTGTTCTCCCCGGTCACCGTGGGCCTGTCCCTGATGCTCGGCGGCGCCGCGCTGTGGGTGATCGAGGGCCGCACGTTCGCGGCCCGCACCACCGGCCTGACGCAGGTCAGCCCCCGTCAGGCCTTGATCGTGGGGTGCGCCCAGTGCCTCGCGCTGGTTCCGGGCGTGTCCCGGAGTGCTTCAAGCATCATCGGCGGTCTGCTCACAGGACTGGACCGGCCCACCGCCACCGCGTTCTCGTTCTACCTGTCCATCCCCACGCTCGGCCTGGCCACCCTGTACGCGCTGATCAAGGGGCGGGAAGCGCTGGACAGCACGCAGCTTGGCCCGCTGCTCGTCGGCATGGGCGTGTCGTTCGTGACGGCGCTACTGGCCATCGGTTGGCTGCTGAAGTACGTTGCCCGGCACGACTTCCGGGGCTTTGCGGTGTACCGCATGCTGGCGGGCCTCGCCATCCTGGGGTGGGCGTTATGGCGCTGACGGCATCCGCGCGCTGGCGAGGCCCGGCGTATCTTCTGGGCGTCTTGCTGTGCGTCGTGCTGGACCAGGCGCTCAAGGTCTGGACGGTGCAGACGTTCACCGAAGGCGAGTTTCGCGACTTCATCCCGGGGGTGCTCAGCCTGGGACTGGTGTACAACACAGGCGCGGCGTGGAGCCTCTTTTCGGGCGCGGCCCTTCCGCTCGCCGCGCTCCGCGTGGTGGTGGGCACCGGGCTGGTCGTGTACCTTCTGCGCCGCCCCGTTGCGCCGCTGACAGGTGTGGCCCTCACCCTGATTGCCGGGGGCGCGCTCAGCAACGCGCTGGACGGCTGGCGGCTGGGCAAGGTGGTGGACACGTTGTCGTCCCACACCTTTTCCTTCGTCACGCAGCGGCTCGGGCAGGGCAACTTCCCCATCTTCAACCTGGCGGACGTCTGGGTGGTGTCGGGGACCGCGCTGCTCCTGCTGCTCAGCTTCCGCCGCAAGACGCCCGCCTCGCCGGCCAGTGCCCAGCGCCGGTCCCCGTAGGCGGCCCGCATGACCGCCAGCAGCCACCCTGAAGACCGGGCCCTGAGCGGTCCACGCGGTGAGGAGGCGTTCACTCTTTGCGGGTCGCGGCGCGGCCAGGGTCAGCACCTGGCGGGTGTCCCGTGGCGCTGGGCGCCGCGTCCACGCGACAGGGGGAGGATGAACGGCGCCGTGCCGCTCACCCCCGCGCAGGAAACCCGCCCCATTCCGCTGGTGGCCAAGGCCCGGCAGAACGCGTGGCCTGAGCCGATACGGCCCGGCGGGGCGGCCGCGCAGGTGCTGCGCCGCCTGGGGCGGACGGTGCCCACGGTGCCCGTGCTGCGCGGCGAAGCATTCTGCCGGGCCCTGCGCGCGCGGCACCTGGACCCGTCGACCACCGCCTTTCCCACGCGGCATCCAGCGGCCACGGCCCTCCACCTGGGGTGCGGGCTGGACGGCCGGGTCGACCGCGTTCGTCCGTCGCTTCAGGTGCGCGGGTTCGACCTGGACCTGCCGGGGGGCACCGCGCTCCGCCGCATGGTCGACCCCCGCACAGAAGGCCCCGGGCACCGATGGACCGGCGCGCCGGTGACCGGGGGGCTGGGGCGGACCCAAAGGCCAACAGACCGGCCAACGCGGGGTGGCGCCACAGGCCTCCTGACGGACCTGCTGGAGGCGGACGTCCGTGCGCTGGCCACACGGCTCAGCGGGCCGTTGGCCCCCGGTGAACGGCGGTTCGATGCCCGCCGTCCACTGGGGACGCGTCTGGGCGCGTGGCCCCCAGCCTTGCAGGCGTCAGGCGCGCAGCTGCGGAGGGGTCTGCGCGGTCCCCGAGAAGGGAGGGCGTGGGCACCGCACCCGACACGCCTGGAGCACGTGGGCCTGCTGGACCGTCCCGGATTCGCCCGGTTGCGCCCCCTGGAGCGGCTCGCCTGGCGGGCGGTGAGGCGGATTCCCACGCTGCGCGCCGTCCACCCGTTGCTGCGGTATCGCCGGCCCGCCACCTGCCCCCGGAGCTCAGCGTGCATCAACAAGGGCCCTCAAGCGGCCCCCGCACCCGCCGCGAATGACGGAACTGACCAGAGGTGAATTCCCATGAGTGACAACGACGAACAGAGCCTCGACGCCAACCAGGCCGCCGACCGCCGGATCTTGTGGCTGGTGCTGCTGATCAACCTCGCGCAGTGCTTGATGGGGGTTGCGGTCGGCCACTGGGCGTCCTCGACCGCCGTGATCGGCGCGGCCCTCGACAATCTGGCAGACGCGTCGGTGTACGGGGTCAGCCTGTACGCGGTGGGCCGCGCCGCCACCATCAAGGTGCGCGCCGCGCGCCTGTCCGGCTGGCTCCTGATTGGCCTGAGCGTGCTGCTGCTCGCCGAAGTGCTGCGCCGGTTTTTCGGTGGTGAAGCGCCGATCGGTCCCGCCATGATGGCCATGGCGGCGGTCAACGCCGGGCTGAACCTGGTCTGCCTGCGCCTTCTCAAGCGCCACCAGGGCGAGGACGTGAACTTCAAGGCGTCGTCCATCTTTACCAGCAACGACTCGCTGGTGAACCTGGCCATTGTGCTGTCCGGCGCGCTGGTGCTGTGGTTGGACTCGAACCTGCCGGACCTGATCCTGGGGGTGCTGGTCTCGGCCATCGCCGCCAACGGTGGCCGGGAGATCCTCGCTGAAGCGGCGGAGGCGGATGAAAAGGCACCCCCCGGAACCCTTTGACCCTGACGTGAACGCAGCGCAACGTGAACCAGCTGTGATAAGGATTCCGGCTAATCAGTTATGGAGCAACTGATTCACCTGACCGGAGGGAGAAGGAAAAGCGGTGACGGATAGGAGTGGAGGCACCGAAGCGCAGCGGAGGGGCTGTAACGGATGATCGCTTGTGGGTCCGCACCACCTGGGACACCTGCACGTCCAAGGAATAGACTTTCTGGTGCGGTTGGATGCCCGCCACCCATGACAATCCGCGGGCACTCTACCCCTGACGAAAGCTGGCTCCATTGCCATACCCTGCATCGGCCAGGACCGCTTTGAAACGCACTCCCAGATCCAGCAGGCGGTCAATTTCTTCCAGCGCAATGTTCAGCTTGGTTCGATGATCCTGGCGTTCCTTGGGAACGCCAACCCGCTCGCAGCGATCCGGCGCCTTGGTCCAGGCGGCCGGCAGAAACAACCGAAGGGCCACCGACGGTTCTGGCAACTTAACCTGAGTGAGGCCGGAGTAGCTCAGCAGGTGGCTTGATTCTCAAGCCACCTGCTGCATCGCCTCTCGCAAGCGGAGAAGAGCTGCGGATTGATGGCTTCGTCTGAGGGTGG